>JANNGC010000082.1:0-1973 GCA_031380445.1 Pedosphaera sp. | reverse complement strand
GTTCGACGCCACCGACGGTCTCGGCGAGATCGAGCAACTCCTTCCACTTCCCGATGCCTTCGCCGAGCAGCACGCGGTATTTCTTCTGCGGATCGTCTGACCAGTCCTTGAGATGATACGTCCTGATGCGCCCGGCGTTGGTCTTGATGAACGCCAGCGGATCGGCACCGGCGGCGAGACATGTCGCCACATCGAGTTGAAACGTCACTTCCTTCGGCGTGTTCCCGGTCAGGATGTCAATCGGCCGCGTCCCGTCCACTGGCCGGAAATCCACGTCCCAGTTGTGATAGCCGCAGCCCAGATTCGCCGCCTTCAACTTCGGCGCAGCCTTGCTCAAGACCTCCGCCGTGCGCCGCCAGCCGTCGAGATTCGCCTGCGGCCCCGCGTGCGCCATGATGACGTAACGGCTGCCGAGCATATGATTCAACTCGATGACATGCGGCAAATGCTCGTCGGCAAAATGCTTTTTGTCCGTGTGCAGGGAATAACAGCGCAACCCGAGGTCATCCATCTGCTGGCGCACTTCTTTCGCGCGCGCCGTCGTCCAATCGAAATACGGCGACCAGAACTCCACGCACTCGTAGCCCATCTCGCGCAGCCCCTTCAACGTCCCCATCAAGTCGCGCTTCACCTCATCGCGCACGGAATACATCTGGAGGCCGATGGGTATATTCCTCCGCGCCGACGGCTCGGCGGCCAGAGCGCCGGGAACCAGTGACACCGCTCCAAGTGCGGCGAGAAACGACCGTCGTGAAACAGAGTGAGTGCTCGTGGTGATGAATCGGACAATGCGTTTGTCCACCGAATTCTCACAAGCAGAAAGCGGGAGACGGTGGGAAGGGTTGTGCGCGAACAGGAGCGCGGCGCTCAACGGAACTGGTCGAAGAAAGAATGATCCACTTCAAACACTTCTTTGCGCCGCAGGCCAAGTTGCTTCGCCTCAAACAACTCCACCAGTCGCTCGCCATCCACCAACTCAATCGGGAGAACGCCTTCGCGGTTAGCTTCTTTCTCGGCATCTGAACTGAACCAGCCGGTGGTGAGCAGGATTCCTTTGTCGGCGCGGCCCATGACGGCGTTTCGGAAGTCTCCGACCTGCGCACGGCTGACTGACTTGCGGACTCGCTTGCACTGGAACAGCACTTTCATTGTCACAAAGGGATTCAAGCGCAAGAGGCCCATGCCATCGATGCCGCCGTCGTGGCTCTTTCCAGTGACGACTACTTTCTCCAGACCGTATTCGTGGAGAAGTCGCTTACAGAGGCGTTCAAATCCTTCCGGGGCCAAAGACTGAAGAACTTCCAGCAGTTCACCTTCTTCCGCTAACTCTGGAGTTTCGACTTCTGCCGTCTCGTCCACAATTTCGCCTTCAAGCTTTGATTTTGGTTCGGTTCGATCCGCAACTTTCGCGTTTTTGTTTGAGCGCAACCTGGCCTGTCTTCTGACTAATTCATGGCTTTGCTCAGCAGACAAATGTGCTTTCGCTCCTAAGCGGTTCAGGGTCCAAACGCCTCTTCGTGAGTTATCAAGCAAGCCTTCCCAAACTAAATACTGTCTTGCCCAATGAACTTGGTTCTCGAAACGCGGAATGTCGTGCTTGTTTCGGCGTTCACGCTCTTCGGCGGGGAGGTTAACTGCGTTGGCAATCCAATCAATGACGTCACGAGAATCAGCGGAACCGCCAAGAGCACGCAGCGCGTCGAGCAGCAAGGGGATCCATTTAACAAATTCAGCTTTGCCTCTGGTTCGCGCCATAATTCCTTCTAGTTCCTCGCCCCCGCCAACTCTTCCTCGAAATCCACGATCTCTTTGATCTGCACCAGGAACCAGCGGTCAATCTTCGTGAGGTTGAAAATCTCCTCGATGGTGAAGCCGGCGCGCAGGGCGTGGCGGATGAAGAAGATGCGTTCGGCGTTGGGCACGCTGAGTTTGCGGCTGATGACGTCGCGCGGCAGGATGTCGCGGTCGCCATA
>JANNGC010000078.1:0-3267 GCA_031380445.1 Pedosphaera sp. | reverse complement strand
TTGGCCGGGCCGTAGTTGTAGCCGGACTCGATGCTGATGCCGCGCCCGCGCCGCAGCACCGTCTCGTAAATTTCAATCAGCCCGTAGTTGTTGATGGTGTCGAGGTTCAGCGCGATGTCGCCCTCCCAGCGCCGGCCGGCGGCGGTGAGAATGCTCGCGTCGGTGTTGGCGGCATTGTTGAACAGATCGCCGGTGCGCTGGTTGAAAGGATTGATGCCGGCCAGCACGCGCTTGATCCAACCCTCGGCAAGCGCAGGCGTGGTCCACGGTGACCATTGGTTGAGGAGCGGATGACTCGCAGCCTTCGGGCGGTAGCGGACGGTGATGTAGTTGTCGCCGAGCACCTGGATACCCGAGCCGCCCAGCACGTAGCGCGGGATGTTCGTGCCGCTGATCAGCGCGAGGTAGCGCGACATCTCGGCGTCAACTTCCGGCGGCAGGCCGTCCACGGGCGCGGCAATCTTCCACTCGTAATCGTATTCGTCGAAACGTCCCGCGAGGTCCGGCGTGTGCTGGAAGGTGACGAGTTCGCTCAAGGGATTCGCGGCGGGAATGACCTTCATCGTGCCGGGATACAGCGAGCCGCCGACCTTGATGATGTGCAGCGCGACTGGATCGCCCGGCTCGGTGAAGGCGCTACCGCCCGCCTCGACGAGCGTGATGTAGCCGCTGCCGGGGCCGGTCGCGCTGAGCGCGTACGAGTCCACGGCGGTGTTGTCGCTCGGCACCACGGCGAGGTCTTGCACGCCGACGGATTCGGTGAGAGCGGGATTGGGGATGTAACTGCCGGGCGCGTTCGTGTTCTCGAAGAAAGTTTCCACGCTCGTCGCCAGCGCGTTGACCAGCGCGACCCACTTCGGGCGGTTCGCCGTGTCGCCCGCCGGGCAGAGGTCTTGCACCGCCGCGAGGTCGGAGCCGCGCAGCACGTTGAGCTGGAGATAATTGTCCGGGAACACTTCCTGTTTGTATTGGCCCTGCAAGACCAGGCTGCCGCCCGCGCCGCGCGCCGGATCGTAGAACACGCGCTCGCCCAGATGCGGCGGGAGATTTGGGAAGAAGTATTTGCCCTGATACAGCTCGGCGCGAACGCTGCCCGGCAGCGCGGTCAGACTTTGCGCCGCGAACGTCGCCGCCTTCTCGCGCGTCGGGTCGTGCAACACCACGGAGTCGCGCGCCAGCGTGAGATTCGTCGCCACGGATTGCTGGTAAAGCACCTGCGCCGTTTTCCAATCGCGCACGCCGGGCAGGCCAAACTGCGGCAGCGTGAGCGTGTAGCCGTAGGGCATCTCGGCCAGCGGCGCGGTGCCGTCGAGCACCGGCCACACCGGGCGATACACGATGTCGAGCGCGTCGGTGTTCTTGTCCGCGCCGTCGCCGAGGAACACGTCGTTGGTCGAATCAAACTTGCGGAGATACGGCACGATGCTGCCGGCAGCGGGCGGGTTCACCACGCCAGGAAACGCGAAGCTCGGCTCGGTCTTGTAGTAGAACCGCATGGTGAAACTGTTCGAGGGATTCGGCGAGCGCGCGAGGAACGGCGGACGATTTGAGAAGCCGATGATCGTGCCGGTGAAACTGTTTGTGCTGGAGACGACGAGCGGAGCCTGGCCGATGACCGTGCCGTTCGTCCGCACGCGCAACAACACGCTGTTGGTCACACGGCTCTGGTCGTAAAGGTCGGCGACAAAAATCTGGATCGTGTTCGTGCCCAGGTCGTTGCTCCCCGGCGTGCCGCTCAACTTCAGTCCGTTCACCGTCAGCCAGGCCGGCGCATTCGAGACGGTGAGTTCGAGGAACTCATCCTGCCGCGAGGCGTGGACGTTCAACTCGAAGGTGCTGCCGACCACGCCCGTCGCGCCGGTGATGGCCGCAAAGCCGTTCGTGCTGAAGACGTAGCGCCCCGCCCGCAACGCCGGCAACCCGGCGTGCAAACCGCGATAGACCCAGAAATCCTTCTTGCGATCCTGGTAGGTGAACTTGTCGTAGTGCGCGAAGGCCGTGCCTGCGCCGCCCGACGCGGCCCAGTTGCCCGGCAAATCTCCCGCGCCGCCCGTCGGCTCGGTGTTGTAGCTCACCGCGTTGTCGCCGCTGCCCTCGACGGGCTTGGCGAGCAACGGCAATGGCATCGGGGCCTGCAACAATTTTCCCGCCTCGGTGATGTAGTCGAAGAGCCAGCCCGCCTCCGGTTTTTCGCGCAGCACCTGGAACGGAATCATCGCGGGCCGTCCGTCCGCCTCGGTGTAGTTCACCAGCACGAACGGCTGCGACGAGTAGCCCGCGCCGTTGGTGATGTTGAGATCGTCGCGCGTGGCGAAGGCTGTGCCGCCGGACATGATGGCGTGCTCCTCGTTCGGGTTGTAGCCGGGCAGCGCGGGATCGTTCTGGTAATAAATCGTGCCGACCGCCGCGAGCGAACTGAGCGGCCCGTCGCCCTCGCTGCCCTGCTTGCTCGCGAGCACGATCTCGCGCGGGTTGCTCGGCCATTGAATGTCGTAGTAGCCAATCGCCGAAGGCCAATAGGTCTTGGTAAAACCCTGCTGCCCGTTCGCGCCGTTCGGGCGGAACCACCAGACTTCGAGATTGTTCGTCCCCGGCACCGCGTTGACCGGAATAATCGCGCCCGCCGTGGCCGCGCCGAAGCCCGCGACAAATGGATCAAGATACGCGCCCGGATTGAACAGCGTGCCCACGGCCTGCCGGATGTAACCGGCGGGATGCACCGTGCTGTTCACAATCGTCGGCTCTCCTGGCGGAGGCGCGAGGCGGTCGCCCACGTTCACCGTCTGCTGCACGACGCGCGGAATCTCCAGCGGGTTCGGCCAGTAGAACGTGAGGTTGGTCGCGAAGCTTTGGAGATTCGTCGCCACACTCGTCGCAAGGTCGCCCCCCGTGAGCGCGCGCAGCGGCGGTGAGAATATGGTCAGGGCGTCCGAGGCGTTGGCCACGACGTAGGCGCTGGCGCCGGAAACAAACACGGAGTTGGGGGCATCGAGCCGGGTGAACCCGCCCTGGTTGTGCCGGAGCTGCTGGAGCAGCTTCGGGCTGGACGGATTCCGCACGTCGAGCATGGTCACCGAGTCGCTGCCAAAAGCCGTCACGTAGAGAATGTCGTCGGCCACAAAGACCGCCGTGGGCTGGGTGAAATTGGTCACGCCGCCCGTGTTATGCACGAGGGTCTTGAGCAGCACGGGGCTGGCCGGACGGCTCACGTCAATGACGCTCACGGCGTTGTCATTCACGGCGGCGACGTAGGCGACGGTGCCGTTC
>JANNGC010000906.1:0-3223 GCA_031380445.1 Pedosphaera sp. | reverse complement strand
CGGACTCAGCGGTCCGCGCTCCGATCCGCGTCTTCCGCAATCTCGGCGCGAACGGCTTCACCGAAACCACCGCCGCGCTCGGACTCGACAAGTTCACCGCCCGCCTCGAGTCCTTCGCCGCCGCCGATCTCGACGGCGATTGCGACCCGGATTTTGTGGTGAGCACCGCGAGCGGTCTGCACCTGCTCCGCAACGACGGCGGGAACAAGAACCACATGCTGCGCATCGCGCTCCAAGGCACGCGCTCGAATGCCAGCGCCCTCGGCGTGCGCGTGGACGTGGTCGCGGGCGGATTGCGCGTGGCGCGGCGCGTGCGCGAACTGCCGGTGGAGATTGGCGTGGGCCAGCATCGCCAGCTCGACGCCGTGAACGTCCACTGGTCGGAGCTGAGTCCGAGCTACACAGAAATTGACCTGACGAACTGCGCCCCGCTGCGCGTGCTCGAACTCTCGCTGCCCACCGGCTCGTGCCCGTATCTCTACACTTGGGATGGCGCGCGCATGAGGTTCGTGACCGACCTGCTGTGCTCCGCGCCACTCGGCCTGCCCGTCGCGCCCGGCATCTACATCGAGGCGGATGAGGATGAAATCGTTCACCTCGGCAACGAGACGAACTTCAAACCGCGCCGCTCAGTTAGTGGGGCAGGCGTCCCGCCTGCCATCCGTCCACTGGCCGTCCCGGCTGGTGTTGATCCGACAGCCGAGACGGCCATCGGACTGAGGCAGCCGGGACGGCTGCCCACTACGGCACCGACAGCGCGACGGAAAGTTTCGTCCTCAACATCACCGAAGAACTGCGCGAGGTGCTCTATCTCGACGAGGCGAAACTGATCGTCGTGGATCATCCGCCCGGCACCGAGGTTCACACCACGGAGAAGATGCTGGCGCGCAAACCGCCCGGCGGCTACCCGCGCGATGAAATCGTGACGCTGAAGAATCGCGTGCCGCTGCGCGCGGCGGTGAACGACGCGGGCGCGGACGTGACGCGCGCCGTGGCGGAGATTGATGAAGTGTTTGCCTCGCCCACGCGGTTGCGCGCGCCGCAATTGCGCGGACTCGCCGAGCCGCACAGCGTGACCGTGGACTTCGGAGCGCGTTCCTTGGACGATGAACGCGCGGATCCGGCGGTCCGCGCTCCGCTCGTGCTCGCGCTCACGGGCTGGCTGCGTTTCGGCGGCGGCATGGCGAACATCGCGGCGTCGAGCCAGCGCGACTTTCCGTTCCCCTTCCCCGCGCTCGAAGTGGAAGTGAACGGCGCGTGGCAGAAAGTTGACGTGGAAGTCGGCGCTCCCTCGGGCCGCGCGAAAACCATTCTCGTGGACCTCGCGGGCAAGCTGCCGACGGGCGCGACGCGGCTGCGCGTGACGGCGGCATTCGAGATTCACTGGGACCGCCTCGCGCTGTTCGAGCACGCGGGCGAGGCGCAGACGCAAGTCACGCGCTTCGCGCCCACGCGCACCGATTTGCACCGGCGCGGCTACAGCGCGATGTCTGCGCTGCGCGACACGTCGCTGCTCGTGCCGAACTACGACCAGGTGGAATCCCAACCGCTCTGGCGGCTCACGCCCGGCGGTTGGGCCACACGCTACGGCTCAGTGGACGCACTCGTCAGCACCCGCGACAACGCGCTCGCGCTGATCTGTGCCGGCGATGAACTGACGCTGGAGTTTGCCGCCGAAAAACTTGCACCAAAACCGGCGACGGCGGTGCGCGACTATTTCCTGTTCGTCTCCGGCTGGGACAAGGATTCGGATTTCCACGTCGCCAGCGGCACGACCATCGAGCCGTGGCCGTGGCACGGATTGAACGATCAGACCTACGCGACGCAGCCGCGTCCCACGTTCACGAACGATGCGTGGATGCAGAAGTTCAACACGCGCTGGGTGGGGCCGCGCATCCTGTCGCATCGGTAGGCGGCAGCGCGGTGGGTCCGCTTCCCGGGCTCGTCTCAGCTTGGTCGGGCTGCTGATTTTCATCTGCGGCTGCCTGCACATCAGACAAAGGCCGTCGAAATGGCTCGGCCTGCTTGGCACCTTTTCCTGCATCGGTTTGCTTGCTGTCCGGCTGCGGCAGGAAAAGTAGCGGGACTTTCACGGTCTCGGGGCTTTCGCTCCCTATCGGCCGGCAACGAAGGCAATCAGATCCGCCAGTTGCTGTGGCGTGAAGGCGGCTTCCAATCCTTCCGGCATGATCGAGAGACCGCTGGTGGAAAGTTCCTTCAACTCGCCGCGCAGGATCGTTTCGTCCGCCTTGTTCGGCGCGCGCAGGGTCAGCGTCGTGGGAGTCTCGGAAATGATGAGGCCGCTCGTCTCGTGACCGTCCTTCAGCGTGGCGGAGAAATTCTGGTAGCGCGCTTCGAGGGCGGCGTTTGGATTCAAAATCGCTTCGATGAGTTGCTCGGCGGGTTTGCCGGACATCATGCCGAGATCGGGGCCGACTTCCGTCCCCTCCCCTTTCAAGCGATGGCATTGGGCGCAGTGCTGCTTGAACAACGCCGCGCCGTTCTTGGCCTCACCGCGCAACTTCGGCACGTCGGCGTAGCGAGCGAGAACCTTCGCGCGCTCGGCGCGTTGTTCCACAGTGAGCGTCACGGTGCGGTTGATAAGCTGCACGGGCGCGGCGGACGCGGGTGGATTGGCGACGAGCTTTTGCAACATCGGCAAGTGAGTCCGGGCGCGATCATCCGTCGGAAGTTTCTCGAGGAGCGCGAGCAACGTCTTCGCATGGCGCGGCGCGGAACTGAGCGCGGCGTTGCGGATGTTCACGTCGTCGTCGTGCAGGAGTTTCAGCAGCGCGTCCGCAGCGCGCGGGTCGTTCCATTCGCCGAGGGTGAAGGCGAGCTGATAGCGGAGGCGTGGCGTGGCGCTGGCAGAGAACGCGAGCAGCGCGTCCGCGATGGGAGCGCCGATTTCCAAAGCGGCACGTTGTTCGGCGGAGGATCGCGCCGATTTGGAAATCGGCGCTCCGCTGCGGACGAAGCTCTCGCTCAACTTCACCCCCTGCTCTCTCACCGCGTCGCTGGAATCACTCAGCGCAGCGCGCAGCATTTCCGGCGTGAGCACATTCAAACCGTTCAACGTCCACAGCGCCTGAATCCGCACCTTCGCGTCCTTCGCGGACTTGGCGTGATGCTCCAGCGCACTCGCCACCGACTTGTCGCCGCGTTCCAGCAAGACGCGCTGCGCCGTGTCGCGCTGCCAGCCGTTCGGCGAGTCGAGCGCGGC
>JANNGC010000012.1:0-2525 GCA_031380445.1 Pedosphaera sp. | reverse complement strand
CGGGACGAAGCGGCTGTTGCGCGCGCCGGGCGTGCCGAGATCCGGCGGGACGAGCAGCGTGCCCGCTGCCTCAAGATGATTACCGCGCAGGCGGAACAGGATTTCCGGCCGGCCGTGCAGCCACTTCACCCGCGCGCTGATCACGCCGGCGACGTTGTTGCTGTAGGTCGAGGTGAGCGGCGCGCGGACGCGGTTAGCCCCGGTGTCGCCACGACCCGTCGCGCGCAGGTGGAGCGAGGCGGCGCTGAAATAGCCGGTGCTTTCCAGAGAGGAGCGAAGCTGGTTACCCTGCGCGAACCAGCCCGCCAGCCCGCTTTCGAAGCCGGGGTTCGGCACCAGGTTCGCGCCGCCGGCGATGCTCACCGACACGTCATCGACCAGCGCCTCGCCCGCGTCCTGCATCCAGAACTGGAGCGAATCCCAGTTCGTGTAGGAGCTGTGGTCAAGCGTGCCGCCGGCGGTGATGGTGGTCCAGAGGCCGTGCCCCGTGTCGTCGCTGTCGGCCCAGTTCGCCGGCTGGCGGCCGTCCGCGCGCGGGTCGATGAGCTCAAGGCTCGAGCCGCCCGCGTCGCTCCACTGGCTCCACCGCCCGCCCGGCGCGTAGCCCGCCTCCGCGACGGGGATGAAGAACACGTTCGTCTGCGGCTGGCCCAGCGCGTTGGTCGTGACAGCGAAGTCGGGGAAGGAAAGTGCGATGCGCTCGCCGGAATTTTTCAGCGACCCGGAATAGTCGCCGAGGCAGTTGGCCGCGGTGAGGTTCGTGTATTTCGCCAGCAGGTTCGTCACGCTCTTCGCCACGACGAGATAGCCGTCCGCCGGGATGACCGCGTTTGCCGGGAAGGTGAAGTCGAGGCCGTCGGTGAAACGCCAACCGCCGAGGTAGATGGGCGCGGGGCCGCGGTTGTACAGCTCGACGAACTCGTCCTCATCGCGCCCGCTGATCGGGCTGAACATGATTTCATTGATGACCATGTCATCGGCGCGTTGCGCACCGTTGGGTGCGCCCGGAGTTTTCGCAGCGAGCCGCGAGAAGGCCGGTGCGCCATCAGGCAAGCGGCCGGTGGAGACGCCGTTCTCCTGTCCCTCGAACCTCACCGCGTCGAGCACGCGAGTCTGGTTGGAGTTCACAAAGTAGATGGCTTCCCCGGCCGAACTCAGCGAGAAGCCGAGGGTTGTTTCGGTGAAGAACACGAACCCCGTGGGACCAATGACGGTGCCAGGAGGGATGCGAAACTTGTTCGTCGCCGGGTCGTCGCTCAGCCAGCAGCCGCTGAGATCCACGGACAAGGGGCTGTGGTTGTGCAACTCGATGTAATCCAGCGCGGGCGGGTCGGTGTTGGCGAGGAACTCGTTGATGACCACATTGCGCTGTGACTCGAAGCGCACGCCGTCCGCCGTGCCCGGCGACCCGCCGATGACATCGCTTTGCCCCCACGCCTTGACGTTCCCTTCGCCCCACGTTGGCCGCGCCAGCACGAGGGAGTGGCCCGCGCCATCGGCCGCCGCAGGCCAGGCGTGACGCGAGTCGTAGGTGATTTCGAGCAGCACCGCGTCGAGTTCATTGCGCAGGCGAAGCGTGCCGGCCGTGTTGGGAAGATTATTGTCGTAGGGACCAAACACCACGCCGGCGAAGTTGCTGTAGGCCGCCTGAAAATCCAACGGATCGCGCGCCACGACCATGAATTCGCCTCCGCGGATGAACGTGCCCGGCGGGAACGTGTAGCTGATGTCGCCACTCAGACGGCAGCCGCCGATCTCCTCCGGGAAGGGATTCGAGTTGAACAACTCGGCAAACTCCGTGCTGCGGCCGTCCGCCCGCTCGGCGGGGTGATACATGATCTCGGTGATGGCCAGCGGCGTGCGGCGTGAGCAGGGACCGGGCGGCTCGGTGTTCAGCGCGAGCGTGCCGAGCACGGCGTTTGTCACCGTCATGAAGTCGCGAAACTCCACGGTGCTCGTGGCGCTCGCGTGGTGGCTGGCGACGGCGAAGCCGAGATAAAGCGTCGCGGTCAGCGCGCTGGTCACGCTGCCGAGTTGCGTCCACGTCGCGCCGTCGTAACTCGCGAAGCCGGTGAAAACGTTCCCGGCGCGCGCCAGGCGGAGCCAGGTGTTGCCGGGGTTCGCGGCGAATGTGCCGGAACTGAGCGCAGCCGCATTCGTGGTGTCGCGCCACACGAAGGAGGAGCCGGCGAGGCTGGGCGTGGTCACCGACGCGGCGAAGCGGCTGCCGGCGGCCAGGCTTTCGCGCGCCATGAGCGCGGCCTCGGCCCAAGTGTCGCTGAAGTCGAGCCGGGCGACGCGGACCTTCACGTCAAAGTCCCCCGTGCGAAGCTGCCAGCCGAAGCCGAACTGATCGTTGGTCCCGCCAATATCGAGACCGCCTGCCGTGATGTTCGCACCGCCAGGCACGCTGCTCAAAGATCCGGCGGAAGCAGGCGAGCCGATGTCCTGCGAGAAAAAGTCCACCGCGATAAACGTGAAGGGCGAGTTCACAAGGATGACGTTCGGCGCGGCGGTCTGCTCGC
>JANNGC010000007.1:0-8851 GCA_031380445.1 Pedosphaera sp. | reverse complement strand
GATTTACTCGCTGCAAGTCTGCGGGCGCTACGACGATCCGATGATTCAGCCCGCCATTGATTACCTGATGCGGAATTTCAAGGAGTCGCGTACCGAGTGGTTCACCTACGGAAATTTCTACGCCGCGCCCGCGATGTACATGCGCGGCGGCGAGACGTGGGAGAAGTGGTACAAACTGATCAACGACGCGCTGGTGAAGAAAGCCACCGTGCGCGGCGACACGGCGTTCTGGGATCCGAATGAGACGGGACTGGAAGGCGGTCGCAGCGTCGGGCCGATCTACACCACGAGCGTTTACACGATGATGCTCGCCATGCCGTACCACTACATCCCGCTGTATCAGCGTTGAGACGGCGTCTCGAAGATCAGCGCGGCATGCCGGCCCGTTTCAATTCCGCTGCAACGGCGCGTCCAGACATTCGCGGACGAATTGCGCGAGCTTCCCAATCGAGTAGGGCTTGGGCAGAAAGTTGCGCCGCTCCAGGAGCGAGATGTCCTGGCCGGCCATGCCGGGACTGTAGCCGCTGGTGTAGATCACCCGCAGCCGGGGAGATTGACTCATGAGCCGTTCCGCCAGTTCGCCGCCCATGATGCCGCCGGGCATGACCATGTCGGTGACGAGCAGATCCACGGGCTGTGCGGCGCGTTCCCACACTTCCAGAGCGGCCTGGCCGGACGCCGCCTCCAGCACATTGTAGCCTTGGATGCGGAGCACCTCGGCGACCATTTCGCGCAGGGCGTCCTCATCTTCTGCCACGAGGACGGTTTCACGTCCGCTGCACAGCCCGGTGTCATTGACCGGTTCTGTTTTCTCGGCCGTCTGTCCCTTGGCGGGAAAATAAACGCGGAAGGTCGTGCCCTGGTCCGGCTGACTCTCCACTTCCAGCCAGCCATGATGCTGACGAACGATGCCGAAGACCGTGGACAAGCCCAGCCCGGTGCCTTTGCCGACCGCCTTGGTGGTGAAGAACGGCTCGAAGATGCGCGTGAGAATCTGCGTGTCCATCCCGACGCCCGCGTCGCGGACCGTGAGGCAGACGAAAGCGCCGTCGCGCGGTTCCGGATCGAGCGGCGACGACGCGCGGTGAATTTTCTCCAGCGTCGTGCTGATGAACAACTGTCCGCCGTTCGGCATGGCGTCGCGAGCGTTGACCGCGAGGTTCATGATGATCTGTTCCATCATGCTGGCATCGGCATGAATGGTGGGCAGCGAGGCCTGGGGACGGAAATCAATCTGCACATGCTCGCCGACCAGCCGTTCGAGCATCTTGGTCGCGCCTTGCAGCGTCTCGTTGAGATCGAGATAGCGGAACTGCATGACCTGCTTGCGGCTGAACATGAGCAACTGCCGGATGAGCGCGGCGGCGCGGGTCGAGGATTTGCAGATTTGTTCGAGCGGTTTTCGCTGCGGGCTGTCGGTGTCCAGCGTGTGCTGCATCAGGCCCGCGTGGCCCTGGATGACGGTGAGGATGTTGTTGAAGTCATGCGCCACGCCGGCCGCGAGCTGGCCGATGGCCTCCATTTTCTGGGCCTGGCGCAACTGGCGTTCCATCAGCGCGCGCTCCGCCACGTCCTGGGCCAGCAACAGCAAATGCGGCTCTCCGCTCAAGGCCACCGGGGACAAGGACACCAGCACTTCGTGCAATGCCCCGGTCTGCGTGCGAATGCTGGCTTCCTGATCGCGCACGGATTCCCGTCGCAACAAACCCTGCACCCATTGATCCGCCAGGGCCGGCTTTTCCCACAAAAATAATTCGGACGAAGTCCGGCCAATCATCTCCTCGCGTTTCCAGCCGGAGATTTCGGCGAGGCGCTGATTCACATCCACGAAGCGTTGATCCGAAGTGGTCTGAATGCCGCTCGGCACCGGGCTTTCGTGGAACGCTTTGGAGAAACGTTCCTCGGAACTGGCCAGTGATTCATTGGCGCGCGCCAGTTCCGCCATCTGCAAAGCGGACTGATGATTGAGCAGCCATTTCTTGGTCAAGGCGTGGGCGATCTGCTGCACCTCAATGTTGTCGAACGGCTTCTTGAGCACGAGCAGGCTGTCGGGCTGGCCGACTTTGTTCCGCATTTCTTCCCACGAATAATCCGAATAGGCGGTGCAAACGACGATCTGAATTTCAGGGTACACTTCCCAGATGCGCGCGATGGTTTCCACGCCATCCCAGCCAGGCGGCATCCGCACGTCCACGAAGGCCATCGCGTAGGGACGATTTTCCGCAAGCGACTGCTTCACCATCTCGAGGGCTTCCTGGCCTTGGTAGGCCGAGTCCAAAGTAAAGGTGGTGGCGGCGGTCACTGGCGGGGCGTCGTCGAAGAGGGCGGCCTCCAGTTCGTTCAGCGCGGCCGCGTTCCCGAGGTTCGGGCAGAGGATTTTTCGGAAGTCGGCATGGATGCTCGTGTTGTCGTCCACGAGCAGGATGCGGCGGTTGGGTTGCAGGGCTTGAGCGTTCACACGGTTCCTTGTCTTGGTTGCACTGGTGCGCGTTCGGTGGCGGACGCGGGGAGTTCCAAAGTGAATTCAGCGCCCTGCCCCGGGCCGGCGCTGCGGGCCGTGAGCTGGCCGTGCATTTCCTTGGCGGCGTTCGCGCCGCTGTGCAGGCCGAAGCCGTGGCCGTCCTTCTTGGTCGTGAAACCGTGATTGAAAATCTTGGCCAGGTTCTCGGCCGGAATCCCGATGCCATTGTCGCTGACCACGATCTTCACGCGCCCCGGCGCGGCCAGGCCCACGCGAATGTTCATCTGCCGTTCGCCCTCGGGCTGGTCTTCCATGGCGTGCTTGGCGTTGCGCAGGAGGTTGATGAGGATTTGCAAAAACTTGTGCCGGTCCACGCACACCTTCGGCAGGTTCTTCTCGAACTCGCAGGTCAGATCAATGTGGTGCCGCTCGAAGGCCGCGACATTCAAACGCAACGCGTCCTCGACCAGTTCTTGCGCGCTCAAATTTTCATACACGCCGGAGACCTTCGCGTAGTTCTGCTGCATGGAGACGATCTCCTTGATGTGCTCGATGTGCAGGCCCACGGAATCCATTTCCGCAACCAGTTCCGTCTGCTCGGCGGCCAGTTGATCGGCGGCGGTGCCAAGATATTCAGGCAGCAATTTACCTTTCGGATCCGTGGTCAGGAATTCGACGAGATGCCCGTTCTGCTCGCGCAGCATGGCGGTCGCGCGGCGCAGGTTCGTGACCTTGGAGCGCCGCAACCGGTCGCCGACCAGCGTGGCCGAGACGCTCACGCTGTTCAGCACGTTGCCCACGTTGTGCAACACGCCGGTGGCCACGTCGGCCATGCCGGCGTTGCGCGAGGCGTCGATGAGCTGGCGGTTCAGCTTGTCGAGTTCCTCCGCCGCCTGCTTCTGCTGCGTGATGTCCTGGAAGATGCCGCGCATCGCTACGGGCCGGTCCTTCTCCATGAGCACCGTGCCGCTCTCGCGAATCCAGACCGTGCGGTCATCGGCGGCGATCAGGCGGTATTCAAAACTGTAGGGTTCACCCGCCGTCGCCATGTCGCGCCCGGTTTCAATGGCTTTCGCGGCGTCTTGCGGATGCAATTTCTTCGCCCAGAAATCCGGCTGCTCCAGCCACGTCTGCGGCGCGTAGCCAAGGATGCTTTCGCTCTGGCGGCTGATGAACGTGAACTGGAACGTGTCCGGCGTGCGCTCCCACACGATGCCGTCAATCGAATGGATCAACGCGGACATTTTTTGTTGCGAGAGACTGAGCGCGGCGTCCTGGCTCTCGATGCGTCCGAGCATTTCGTTGAAGGACTGCGTGAGGCCACCCACTTCGTCGCCGCGATTGCTCACCACGGCGCGCACGGAGTAATCCTTTTCCTCGCCGATGATTTTGGCGGTCTGGGCCAGACGCAGGACGGGATCGGTGATCATCCGGCCCAGTCGGCTCGAAAGGAACACCGCCAGTCCGATGGACACGACCATGACGCCGGCCACGACCTGACCGTAGAAGCCGAGCAATTGCAAAAACGTCCGGTGATAGTCCGTCCGCAGATAGAGCGTGCCCACCCGTTCGTTCTTCAACAGGACCGGCTGGGTGAGCAGCAGGTGGCCGTCGTGGAAACGAAATTCTCCCGGCGGCGGAAACGTGGCCAGCGCCGACGCCGGCTCTTTGGTTCCGTAGTGGGCGAGAATCGATCCGTTGGTCAAGGCCAGCGAGGCGGAGAGCACGGTGGGCTTGGCTTGCAGCGCGCCCACGACTTCCGCTGCGGTGGCCTCATCTTTGAACTGCAACACGGCCGTGCTCTGGTTGGCGATGATGGCTGCGAGGGTGGAGTTGTCGCGCTGGAAGTTGGAGCGGAAGTTCAGCACCTGGAAGACGAAGAGCGACGCGATGGCGATGAATTGAACCGCGCCGCAGATCAGCAGCGTCATGATCAGCATCTTCTGCCGGATGGGGAAATTGCGGAAGCGGTTCATGGTTTCAACGCGGCTCCCTCCGCGCCGTGGCCCTCATGGAGTTCAGCCAGCCACGCCCCTGCGGAAGCGACCTTCCGGAGCGTCACCGTCGTGTGCTGGCTGGACATGTTCTGAAACCAAATCATCTGACTTCTTGCGTTGTGCTTCGGCCCGGTGCGGAAACTCCATCGGACTCGATGGACCGCCACGCCGGGTCAAGGGCGGTCATCGGCCAATGCCAAGCCGGACTGAAATGCTTTTTAGGACCAGGCACTTCATTCCCCCGCCACGCCCAAGGGAACTGGCGACAGGAAAATGGGGGACAAGAAAATGGGGATTCTATTTTCCTGTCCTCCATTTTCCTGTCGTGGCTCCCGTTTTCAGTCGTTCGGGGGAATGAAGTGCCTGGCCCTAATACTTTTTTGGAAGCGGACCGGTTCCGCCTCGAAAACAGCGCCACCGATCAGCGGGACGACGGCACGGCCAGACTCAGCAGCTTTGAGCTGACCTTCAGCTTGGCCTTCTTGGCCGCCGGCTCGTTGATCTGGAAACGGATTTTGTTGTTCTCCATCACGAAGTTGATCATGCCGCCGTCTTCCGTGAAGCCCGGGGCCTCACCAATGGTCAGCACGTTCGAGCGGCCCAGGTTCTCCATGATTTCCCGGCGCTCCTTTTCCCCCAGCGCGTTGAGGACGGAGGCACTGATGAAGAGGATGTGGCAGTTCGTCACGTCCGCCGCCTGCCGGAATTCTTTCACCAGCAACGGACGGTCATTGATGACTTTGTTCGCGAGCGCCTGCTGGAAGTCCGCGCCAAAGGAGCCGTCGCCGAGGATGCCGATGACCATGGGCAAGGACGGTCCCGGCAAGGCCTCGCGCGGCCATTCGACGAATTTGGCGAAGTTAAAAATGAAGGCGGCTTTGATCTGGTGTTCCGAGGGGGGCGAATCCTGCGCGCGCCCGCTGCTCAAGAGCAGCAGGCCGAGCAGGCACATGATTTTCGCAGTGGGGCGCATCAGCGTATCGGATGGATATGGCGGCAGGAGGCGGACGGGGGTGGAGAAGATAATTTTCGGCGCGCGGCTCTCCAGAGCCGCAGCGTGTGGACCGGTCGCGAACGCTGCGGCTTTGGAGAACCGCGCGCCAAGCACTGGGAAACCCGTCGCGAAACGCGCTTGATAATGAGTTGCCCCGCGCCATTCTCGCCGGCGAACAGAATGAATTACCCCGGTTGCGCCGCACCTTTTGCCTCAGTGGCACCCAAGACCCGTCGCGCCCTCTTCCTCCTCGGAACCCTCGCCGCCCTCGCCGGGCTGGGGACATCCAACACGCGCGCGGCGGACACCAACGCCGCCGCGGACCTGACCACGCTCTCCCTGGAAGCCTTGATGAACATCGAGGTGCCCAAAGTCGTCGGCGCGTCCAAGTACGAGCAAAAGACCACCGAAGCGCCCTCCTCCATCTCGCTCGTGACGGCTGACGAAATCAAGAAGCACGGCCATCGCACCCTGGCCGACGTGCTGCAAAGCGTGCAGGGCTTCCATGTTTCCTACGACCGCAACTACGCCTTCCTCGGCACGCGCGGCGTCAATCTCGGCGACTTCAACAGCCGCGTCCTCCTCCTCGTCAACGGCCATCGCGTGAACAACAACCTCACCGACGGCGCGTTCATTGACTCCGCGTTCATTCTCGACGTGGACCTGATTGACCGCGTGGAAGTCATCCGCGGCCCCGGCTCCGTGCTCTACGGCAACAACGCGTTCTTCGGCGTCATCAACGTGGTCACGCGCACGGGCCGCCAGATCAACGGCGTGGAGTCGTCCATCGAATACGGCGAGTTCGACAGCTACAAGGCGCGCGTCACGCTCGGCAAAAGTTTCACCAACGGAATCGAACTGCTCCTCTCCGGCTCCTTTTACGACAGCGCGGGGCCGGACAAATTGTTTTATCAGGAGTTCAACACGCCCGCGCAGAACAACGGCATCGCCCGCAGTCGTGACGACGACGGCTTCGGCAGCTTCTTCGGCTCGCTGAGCTATTTCGATTTCACGCTCGAAGGCGGCTTCATCCGGCGCGAGAAGGGCAACCCCACCGCGCAGTTCGGCACCACCTTCAACGACTCCCACCTCCGCACCACCGACGAGCGCGGCTACGGCGCGCTCAAATACGCGCACAGCTTCCCCGAGGTCGTGGACGTGACCGCGCAGGTTTATTACGACCGCTCCGAATTTGAAATCGGCTACCCCTCCGGCGGCAACGTCTTCAAGGAGGAGAACGTGGGCGAATGGTGGGGCACGGAATTACAGTTCAACAAACGCCTCTTCGACCGCCACATCGTCACCCTCGGTGCCGAGTATCGCGACGACTTCCGGCAGGAACGCCAGACCGCCGGCTCGACCGTGCGCGAAGACCGCCAGAGCCACGGCGTCTATGCGCAAGGCGACTTCGCCCTCCTCGATCAACTCCATCTCCACGGCGGCGTGCGCTACGACCAGTACGACGATTTCGACGCCAGCTACAATCCCCGCGTCGCCCTCATCTACAACCCCTGGACCAATTCCACCCTCAAGGCCATCTACGGCACCGCCTTCCGCGCGCCGAACTTTCTCGAACAAGCCCTCGCCGGACCGGGCGCCGATTTGGAACCCGAGGAAATCACCTCCTACGAACTCGTCTTTGAACAGGTCCTCACCCGGCACCTGCGCGGTTCCGTCTCCGGTTACTACAACGACATGGAGGGCCTGATCGTTTTCGAGAGCGGACGCTTCATGAATTTCGACGCCGACACCACCGGCCTCGAACTCGCCCTCGACGGTTTCTGGACCAACGGCGTGCGCGGCCGCGTCAGCTACGCCCTGCAAAACACCGACGCCCGCTCGCTCGATTACGAACTGCCCGACTCCCCCGAACACCTCGTGAAGCTCAACGTGAGCGTGCCGCTCTGGCAGGATAAAATTTTTCTCGGGGCCGAGGCCCAATGGACGAGCGAACGCGAGTCCCTGCACAACACCACCGTGCCCTCCACCGTGCAGGGCCAGCGCGCGCGCGCCTTCGGCACCGTGAACCTCACCCTCTACACCCGCGAGCTGATCCAGAACCTCGAATTCTCCGCCAGCGTGTACAACCTCTTCGACGAAACTTATTCCGACCCCGCGACCCGCTTCCACACCCAGGACCTGCTGGAACGTGATGGCCGCACGTATCGGCTCAAGCTCACCTATCGCTTCTAAAAAGCTGAAAGGCTGAAAAGCTGAAAAGCTGAAAGGGCGTGAGGATATTCGGACACCCTTTCCGTTTTCCGGCGGGAACTTTGAACTTTGAACAGTCGAACTCTGAACTTTGAACGCCGAGCCGACCCGCGCTTCCGACCGCCCCGTTCAAAGTTCAAAGTTCAAAGTTCCGACTTTCCTCCCCATTTCCCAGTTCAGCTTTTCAGTTTTCAGCGTTTCAGCTTTTTTATTTCACCCTGATCACCCACACCGCCGTGACGTAGGGCGGGAAGGGCTGCGCGCCGGGGCTGAAGTCCGTGGTCACAAAATTGTTCACGGGTTGCGTGCCGGAATTGTCCGCCTGCGCGAGGCCGAAAGAATCAATGCCACCAAACTGCCCGCTGTTGATGCCGCCGCGAATGAACCGCTGAATCCCCGTATTGATGTCCGGCATCAACTGCCCGTCCAGCGGCGACGCTGGATCGGTGAGGAACTGTCCATTGCACTCCACAAAATTCGCGGGCAGCGCGGGCACGCCCGGCGTGTCCTTGAACCACGGAATCACGCCGCCGATGGGCACGAGGTTCCCGAGCGCGGCCAGTTGCGCGGCCTGCGCGTCAATGAGCGCCTTGAGGGAGTTGAGTTGCGCGCGCATTTCCACCGCGTCGCAAAGCGTATTGTCCGCCGGAAGATTGGGATCAAATGGCATAGGATTAAGAGGTCAGAGGTCAGAGAACAGAGGCCAGAGGGGAAGGCAGCGGGTGTCTGACCTCTGACTTCCGACCTCTGGACTCCGCTTCATTAGGGAACGGTGCAGCACGCCGGATCACTCCACGCGCCCGGCCCGAGCTTGTTGATCGCGCGCACGCGGCTCCACAGCTTCTGGCCCGACGACTTGCCGGTCATGGAATGCTTGGAAACGGTGACCGTGGCCTCATGCACGTACGGGCCGGCCGCAGTGGCGGCGGTTTGATACTCATACGACTTCGCGCCCTTGATGCGGTTCCACGCCCCGTCCGCGCTGCCTTCGTCATCGCCTGCGGTCAGCACGTTGTTCTGCACCTTGATCATGGGCTGCGGCGTGCCGGGCGGTTGGGCCACGTCGAAGCCGCCGTCGGCAATCTTCGCGGGATCACCGCCCGCCTTGTTCTCCACGAACGAGGCGTGCATCCGGTAATTGCCGCGCGAGATTCCCATTTTCTGATCCCGCTGCTCGCGCAACGTGAT
>JANNGC010000982.1:0-4253 GCA_031380445.1 Pedosphaera sp. | reverse complement strand
CGTCAAAAGGCGTGGTGCCCGTCAGCAATTCGTAAAGCAGTACGCCCAGCGAATACACGTCACTGCGCGTGTCGATGTCGAGGCCGCCCAGGCCGGCCTGCTCGGGACTCATGTAGGCGGGCGTGCCGATGAAGGCGGTGAACTCGGTGAACAAGGTCTTGTCCGTGAGCCGCTGCTCCGTCGCTTTCGCGATGCCGAAATCAATGACCTTCGGCACCGGCACGCTGTCGTGCAGCGTGACGAGAATGTTCGAAGGCTTGATGTCGCGATGAATGATGCCCTTCTGATGCGCGTGTTGAATGGCCTGGCAAACTTGCGTGAAAAGTTTCAGGCGGTCCTCGGTGGCGAGATTGTTCTCGTCGCAATACTCGGTGATGCGCACGCCGCGCACGAGTTCCATGACGAAATACGGACGGCCCGTCTCGGTCGCGCCCGCGTCGAGCACGCGCGCGATATTCGGATGCTCCATCATGGCCAGCGCCTGCCGCTCGGCCTCGAAGCGGGCGATGACCGACTTCGTGTCCATGCCGAGCTTGATGACCTTGAGCGCGACGCGGCGGCGCACCGGCTCCTCCTGCTCGGCCATGTACACGATGCCGCAGCCGCCCTCGCCGATTTTTTGCAAGAGCTTGTAACGCCCGATGCGGTCGCCCGCCTTCTCGGTGACATTCGCCGCGAGCAAGGTGGTCGCGCCGAGCCGCACGGTGCCGGACGGCGTGGCGGCAGGTGCTTCGAGGAAGTCGCCGACCTGCGCCTGTTCGAGCAACAGTTCCTCCACTCTCCGCCGCAGGTCGTGATCGCTGCCGCAGGCCGCGTTCAGAAACGCGCCGCGCTCGGCGGCGTCACGCTCCAGCGCGTCGAGAAACAGCTCGCGTTCGCGCGCACTGGAGGACGTTGATGAGTTCTGGGCCATCGGCTTCGTGAAGATACTTGCGTGAAACGAGGAGGGAAGTCCGCCGTAAAGTAGAACGGGAATGGTAGTGGGGCAGGCGTCTCGCCTGCCGCAGTCCACTGGCCGTCCCGGCTGGTGGTTCTTCAGCCGAGACGGCCCAAGGACGAATGACAGCCGGGACGGCTGCCCCACCAAGAAGTCCGTTCACATCTCCCGGCGAATCTCGCGGTGCAACCACGCGCGCGCGTAAGCCCACGTCCGTTCCGCTGTGCGGGTCGGCAGGTTCAGCGCCGCCGCCGCCTCGTCCATCGTCATGCCCACGAAGTAACGGAGCTTCACCAGTTCCGCCGCCGTCGGATCTTGTAACGCGAACGCGTCGAGCGCGTCGTGGACGGCGAGCAGTTCATCCGGCGGCGCCGTCAGGACCAGCGCGGACTCGTCCAGTTCAACGGGTTCGATGCCGGCGCCACGTTTGAGCGCCTGCTTTTTGCGCGCGTGCTCGACGAGGATGCGCCGCATCGCTTCCGCCGCCGCGCCAAAAAAGTGCGCGCGGTTCTGCCACTCCTGCGGGTTTGGTCCCGCGAGCCGCAGCCAGACTTCATGCACCAGCGCGGTGGCTTGCAGCGTGTGGCCCGCCGCCTCGTGCGCCATCTTGTGCGCGGCGATGCGGCGCAACTCGTCATACACGAGCGGCAACAGTTCTTGCGTGGCCGCCGCCTCACCGCGGCGCGCGGCTTCAAGAATGCGGGTTACGTCGTGGCTCATAGATTTACTTCACACCCAACTGCGTGCGCGCCCGGAGCACGCGCGGGTCGTTCGGATTGAGCGCGGCGGCGTGGGTGACGTGCTGTTCGGCCTCCTCCAGCCGGCCCGCGTTGGCGAGTTCTTCCGCGAGGTTCAGATGCGCGTTGATGTCGCCGGGGCTGTGGCGCAGCGCGTCGCGAAAAGCGCGGATGGCTCCCGCCGTGTCGCCGGAATTCGAGCGGGCCAGGCCGAGATTGCCGTGGGCCTGCGCGAAGTCCGGCTTGAGGGCGAGCGTGCGTTCGAGCACGACGGCGGCGTTGGTCCACTGTTTCTGGCACATGAGCGCGAGACCGAGCTGCACCAGGGCGTTGAGCGAATCGGGCTGCGTGCGCAACAACTGGCGGTAGGCCGCCTCGGCTTCGGGACAGCGCTGTTGCAAATAATTCCACCGGCCCAGCAGGAGCAGGCTCTCGGGATCATCCGGCGTGGCGGACAAAATTTTCTCCAACGCCGCCCGGGCTTCGGGAAATTTTTGCTGCTGCAAAAGCCGGTTCGCCTGTTCCACCAGACGCGCGCGGTCGGTGCGGAGCGACTGCACGTCGTGCAGCACCGGGTCCGGCCAGTCGAAGGCGCGGGGCATTCCGCCGGCGCGGCGCGCGAGCTGCGCGGCGACATCGGGCTGGCCGTTGCGCTGGGCGATCTGCGCGCCGAGCAGCAGGCTGGAGCGCATGGTGTATTGATTGGTCAGGGCGGGCTGGAGCGTGAGCGTGGCCTCGCGGAACGCGCCGCGCGCGAGATGCACGCGGGCCAGTTCCACACGCGCGGCGGCGTGCCCGGGGTTCGCGGCGAGCAACAGTTTCAAATGCGGTTCCGCCTGATCAAACTGCCCCTGCTCGACGAGGGTGCGCGCAAGTTGAAAACGCGGCGAGTCGGTGCGGCCAGCGGCGAGTTCCGTGGCGCGCGTGAGCAACCGCACGGCGAGCGCCGGATCGCCGACCTGTTCGAGAGTGCCGCCGAGATAAGGCCAGCGAAAATTCTGCGAGTCACGCACGGCGGCGTTCGAGTAGCACAGCCGCGCCTCGGGAAAAAACTCGGCGGCCTGCAAGGTCTCGCCCAGCCGTCCCCACGCCGCCCCGGAACGCGGCGCGCGCACCACGGCCACGCGGGAGGTTTCGATGAGCGACCGCAGCGCGGGGTCCACCAGTCCGAGCGCGACCTCGGGCGGCGCGGGCTGGGAACGAAATTTCAAAATCCAAAATCCAACGCCCAAACAAATTCCAACTCCCAAAATTCCAACAAGCCAGCGGACGGGAAATGGACGGCCTGATTTTGCGGCGACGGGCTTTTTCCTGCGCTTCACTTGCCACCGCCTTTGCGCAGCGTGAGCTGCTGGTTGGCCGCGCCGCCGGGGAAAGTTTCCTTTACACCGTCCGGCCAGAGAATTTCCACCGCATCCACCGTCGTCGCCGCGCCGAGGCCGAAGTGCAACGTGGGATCGTGGCTCGCGAGGTAGCTCGTCGCGGGCTGGAGCACGGCCCAGTGTTTTTTCCCGCCCGCGATCACGACGGCTTCCGCGCCGATGGCGTCGCGGTTTCCTTGTTGCGGCAGCAGCAGGCGCAGCTTCAGCCAAGACCCCGGCGGCGCGACGTTCCGCAGCAGGCGCGCGGGGCCGCCCACGCTGCACAGGATCAAATCCTGCGCGCCGTCGTTGTTCAAATCGCCGGCCGCGAGACTGCGCCCGACCATGGCCTCGCCGCAGAGCGCGGGCTGCGCGGGCGAGAGGTCGCGGAATTTCCCGCCGCCCTCGTTGACGAACAGTTGCGACCGCTGCGCGTAGCGCGCCCACCACGGATGCACGCCCGCCGCGACCGGCGTCTGATTTTTCAACAGCCGCCGCACCAGTCCGTTCGCCGAGACCAGATCGGGCGCGCCGTCGGAATTAAAATCCACGAGCACGGTGCCGAAGCCCGTGCCGCGCCAGCCCTGCTGCTGCAAACCGGACGGGCCGATCTGATCGAGGAACACGCCGCGCGGCCCCTGTTTGTAGAGCGAGTGATATTCGTCCGTGAGATGCGTCACGAACACGTCGCCGAGTCCGTCGCCGTCCACGTCGGCAAAGGCCGTGCCCATGTTTGCCGCCGTCGCACCCATCGCGTTGAAGGCCAGCCCGCGCTGCGCCGCCTCCTCGGTGAAGGTGCCGTTGCGGCGGTTGATGAACAGGCGGTTCGGCCGCCCGTCGTCCGCGCAAAAAATGTCCGGCCAGCCGTCGCCGTCGAAATCCGCGCAGACCAGCCCCAGCGCCACGCCCGGCGCGCGGAAGACGCCGCTCGCCTCGCTGCGATCCTCGAAGCGCGGCTCGCCGCCCGCCGGCGCGGTGATGTTGCGCCAGAGCCGCGTGGCCGTGGCGCTGAAGGCCTGCGGCGCGCAAAAATCCTGCGCGCCCTGCACGTCATGGCAGACCTGCGTGGGGTCGTAGTCCACGTAATTGCCGACTACAAGATCGAGCCGTCCGTCCCGGTCATAGTCCCCCGCATCCACCCCCTTGATCCACCCGGAGATGTCGAGCCCAATCCCGGGGAGCACGTCCTCGAACGTGCCGTCTCCGCGGTTCCGGTAG
>JANNGC010000969.1:0-4274 GCA_031380445.1 Pedosphaera sp. | reverse complement strand
CGTTCGTCGGCTTCACCGTCGGGATGGGCAGCCCTTCGCGGTTCGGATCGGAATCCGTGAGCGGCCCTTCGAGTCCCGCGCCACGGAAGATGACCACGAAGCGATGCTCCTTGCCCGGCTTGATGATGACCTGGGTGCCGCCGATCTTCTTAATCTTGCTCGCGAGCAGCGCGCACAGCTCCTCGCACTTCTCCGTGGGGATGCGGCCGGCGCGGCGGTCGGTCACGATGCCCTTCGCGTCGAGCGTGCAGAAGTTCGCGCGCGCGGCCACGTCGCCGCCTTTCAATTCCAGCCCGAGACCCAGCGCCTCGATCACGCCGCGACCGACTTCAAACTCCAGCGGGTCGTAGCCGAACAAACCGAGATGCCCCGGCCCGCTGCCCGGCGTGATGCCCGGCGCCACGGGAATCATCCGCCCCTGCGCCGAGTCCTTGCTGAGCGCGTCGAGGTTCGGCGTGTGCGCGGCTTCGAGCGGGGTGAGATAGCCGTTGGCCTTGGTGGCGATGTCGCCGAGGCCGTCCATGACGATGAGCACGAGCTTCGCGCCCGTCTTGATGGTGAGATTCGAATAAACGCTGTCGAGCTTCATAAAAATAGATCAAGTTCAGGAACTAGACTTCAGGGTTAAGCACCTTGCGCCTGGGTCGCAGGCGGGGCGGATACTGCGAAGAAGGTTGAGGAGCGTCAACGCGATGTTTCACAGGGGAAAAAGCTGAAACGCTGAAAACTTAAACGCTGAAATGGCCCCACGGCTCATTTCTGCTTTCTGCTTTCGAGCTTTCTGCTTTTGGTTCAGGCGGCGGAAAACTCGTAGGAAAATTTCGGGATGTCCGCGCGCTTCTTCGCGTGCTCCAAGGTGATGCCGCAGATGTTCCCATCGCGATCCACATCCAGCAGTGTGTCCTCGTCCAAGTCGCGCGTCTCGGCGACTTCCGCCGTGCGAAACTCGATGTGCAACGTGTCCGTGTCCTCGAAATATTGAATCTTCATGGCTTGAATGTGCGGTCAAAAAACGCGTTGTGAACGGTCACTCCGTCCTCCAGCAGGACGACGCGCAAGTGGCGCTGCTCCATCTCGGCGATGGGCGCCCAGCGGCGCACGCGACCGTCCTGTTGCACGACTTCTTTCACGGGATGATCCACGACTTGCTGAATCCATTCGAGTCGGATGGAACTCCGGTCAGTCCGGAGGCGCATCGCCTCGAAGTACCGTGTGAACTTCACGAACAGGCTTTAGCAGGCGAGAACTCGGCAGGGAAGCGTGAATCCCGCGTGCCAACCTGGACTTTCCGATGCCGTCAGTCTTGGTGAGGCCAAAAAATTGCGTTTGAGTTTTCTAAACTCGCAGTTTCAAAAGCTCAAAGCCGCAGACATTCCAAAACTGGGTGAACTGGACATAAAAATAGCTGAAACGGGACATCCCCATTTCAGCTTTTCAGCTTTCAGCCTTTCAGCTTTTTCCGGCCCTCACCCCGCCTTGCGGAAAAACGTGGCGCTGTCCTCCATGTTCATCATGGCGAAATCCACTTTGCCTTCCGGGTCGCGTTGCTTGGCCACTTCAAACTGCGTGGCCAGATGCGCCACGGCGGAGTTGGCGAAGTATTTCACTGCGCCCACGCTGACGTGCGCCTGGAAGACGACCATGACGAGCGATTCGGCGTCCACGTTGCGGACGAGGAGGCTGAAGTTTTCGCCCTGCTGATAGACGCAGGTGAAGTTCGGTTCGCTGATGACGGAGGCCATGCCTTGCGTGGCGGCGAACGTGCCGGCGGCGAGCGCGGCGAGGGTCGTGGAGTCGAACTCCCCGAAGTCGCCAGTCTGCGCGATGAGGAAGCCCGCCTTGTCGATGATGAGCGCGGCCGAAGCTTCACTCCGGGAGACCAGTTCTCCCAACACGCGGTCCAGTTCCCGCATGTCCTCTGCAATTAATTGGGGCAGAGCCATAAATAGTTTTTTGTCCTGGGACTCAGACGAGTTGCTTCACGCGGTTGCTCTCGTTGATGTATTTGTGGAGCAACATGCGGGTGATCATGTTCAGGGTCTCGAAGACGCCCTGGCACTTGTGGGCGGTGGCGCCAAACGCGGGCACCTGCACGTCACGGTTGTTCAGGAGGAACTCCATGTATTCGACGGGCGCGGCGGTCGGGAGATCGCGCTTGTTGTACTGCAGGACGTAGGGAATCGAGTCGAGGTCGAGTTCCAGCGTCTTCAAATTCTCCTCGAGGTTTTGGAAGGCCTTCACGTTCTCCTCCATCTTGTCGTACTGCGAGTCGGCGACGAACACGATGCCATCCACGCCGCGCAGCACGAGCTGGCGCGTGGTGTTGTAAATCACCTGGCCGGGCACGGTGTAGAGCTGGAACTTCGTCTTGAAGCCCTTGATCGCCATGGCCTCGATGGGCAGGAAGTCGAAGAAGAGCGTGCGGTCGGACGACGTGGCGAGCGAGACGAGCTTGCCCTTGTGCCCTTCCTGCGTCTGCACGTGCTCGTGGACCTGGACGAGGTTGGTGGTTTTGCCGCCGAGTGCCGGACCGTAGAACACGATCTTCACCTGCAGCTCTTTGGTCGCTTGGTTGATGATGGCCATAACTATTTCGATTGGTTGCTCAATTCAGCGGCAACTTGAGCGAGGAGGTTTAACGGGAGCGTTTCGCCGCGCTTGCCGAGCACTGCGAAGTAAATGTTGGGGCCTTTGACGACATGCCATTGGCCGCTCTCGATGCCCAGCGTGAGTTGCTGGAGCGGGCCGAGGGCGAGTTCTTTCGTGTATTGATTCATGCGGCCGAACATCTGCGGCAGGAAGGCCGCGATGGTTTCGCCCTTCACCGAGGCCGGCGCGGCGCTGGTGACGAGCAGGCCGTCGCTCATGGCGAGCAGCGCTCCGGCGACGCCGGGGAGACGCGAGGTGTTGGTGACAATTTCTTTCGCACCGAAGCGGGAACCTTCCGGGCCGATGACTTGGTCGGCGGAAATTTCTTCCGCAACAGGCGCGGCGACGGGCGCGGCCACCGGAGCGGCGACAGGCGCAGGCGCGGCGACGGGAGTGACAACAGGCATTGCAGCCGGAGCCGTGCGAACGACGGGTGTCGGCGCAGGAGCCGGAGTGATGGCGCGAGCTGGAGCCGGAGCGGGCGCGGGCGCGAGCGGTGTTTGAATCTGCGCGCTGCTCGGGACGTGACCGTTCTGCGGTTCCTTGGCGGTGCCGCCGAACAAATCGGGAATCGTTTCATCCACCGCCACGCGCTTCGTCGAAGCCGCGTTCTGGCTCTGCATGAAGAGCGGCGCGATGATTTTGAGGGCAAATTCCACGGGCATCTCGCCGACCTTCGGCGTGGGCGGAGCAGGGAGAGGCGGTTGAATCCACGTCGCCACTTCGGCCCAACTGAAGAGCACCTTGCCGGACTTCATGGCGGGCGCGAGCAGTTCGAGCGGCACGAGAATCTGATGCTGTGTTTGATCCACGTCGCTCAACTGACGACGCACTTCCTGGTCCCAGTCGCCGCTGACGGCGGCGAGCGGCACGGTGAGTTCGCCCGTCAGCTTCGGCGCAGCGGGCTTCTTCGCCACAGGAACTGGAACTGGCGCAGGCGTCGGCGCAGCCACACGAGGCAGCGGCGCGGGTGCGGACGTGGGCGGCACGCTCGGCGCAGGCGTAAGAGCGCGCGGCGTCGGCGGAGCCTGGCGCGGCGCAGGCGGCGCGGTGACAACAGGAGTTGGAGCCGCCGTGGCTGCTTTCATCGCGGCGAGCGACGACGGAGAGATGGAAATCTTCTGCGCGGCCGGCGTCGGAGCCGGCACCGGTTGCGCGCTCGTGCTGGTCACGGCGGGCTGCGAACGATACGCAGGCGCCGCCGGAGCTGCAGGCGCTGCGGGCGGACGCGCGATGCTCACGCCCTGACCATTCGCAGCGAAGACGGAAGCAACTTCCGCCGGCACCTCGACCTTGCGCTTGTTCTTGCGGACAAAATATTCCTTCGGCACCTGCTGCAACACGTCGGCGAGGGGAAGCGAGACGGATACTTCATCCTGTGGCGTGAGCGCGCCGAAAAATTCCGTCGAGCTGGCGATGAGTTCCGCACCCGTGAGCACGACTTGGCCCTGCGACAGTTGTGGCACGATGAACTCCAGCGGGATGGCGACAAACTTGTCGTGCTGCGCCGGCACCTTGTGGCTGATGGACTCCGGCACGGAGGCGGCAATCGCGCCCAGCGAAACATAAACGTGCGTGCCGTTCGGCGTGGCCGGAATGGCGGAAAGCGCGGGCGCGGGCGCAAT
>JANNGC010000899.1:0-1805 GCA_031380445.1 Pedosphaera sp. | reverse complement strand
CGCGGGTGGATGCTGAGATCGCCGGGGAAAATTCCACGCGGAAAATCTTCAAGACGCGGCGCGCGTGTCCCCCTCCGGGGTGAGGGAGAAGGCCACGAGATACCTTTCGTGTCACTGAAACCAACGGCGGTTGGTGTTCCTGAACGGATCATCCCAGTCGCACCACAACCACCGACCACCCGACCGACTTGGCCGAGTGATCGCAGCAGCGCACCCACCCTGCCCTACGGCGCTTGCGGGGTGACAATGCGCAGGTAGCGCTCGGTGCCAGCCGGTGCGGTGGCGGTGTCCACCAACACCGTGCGCACCAGGGGCTGCGCCGTGATGCTGGTCAGGTTGCTCCACGCCGGGGCCACTAGGTTGGTCCGCCATTGCACCGTGTAGCTGATGTTCGATTGCGCGGTGAAGTTCAACTCGGCCGCGTTGGTGGCGGACAACACGATCTTCAGCACGCTCAACACGTTGGTCGGATTCGTGCCGGAGAGATACTCGTCGCGGTTGTTCATCCCGTCCCCGTCGAAGTCCAGCAGCGCATCGGCTGCGTTGTTCGTGCTGAAGCCATAAGCCAACTCCCACACGTCGGCCACGCCGTCCTGATCCAGATCGAGCAGCACAAAGACGTTGGTGATGCCGGCGGCGGGGCTGGTCACGGTCCCGGCCATATTGCTCACCACCACCTGGTAGCGCCCGCTAACCTGCACGTTGGTCACCGTGAAAAACGGCACGGTCGTAACGGTCAGGGTGGACCCAGTGCGCAGCCAGCGGTAGCTCAGCGGCGGCGCCCCCGTGGCGGTCACGCTCAAGAGCACGCTGCTCCCTTGCAGCACCGTGTTCGTCCGGATCGGCACCACCACCCCGGGCTTGACCAGCACAAAGATGAACGCGTTCGAGCTGAGGGTGGAGCCGTAGTTGTCCGCGGCCACGACGGAGAAGTTCCCGTGATGATTGGTGATGTTTGCGCCCGTGAAACTGTAGCTGGCATTGGTCGCGTTCAAAATGTTCGTTCCCTCGAAGCGCCATTGGTAACGCACCACCCCATTGCCTATGGCCAGTGAGTTGATGGTCACGTTCGTGCCGGGCTGCACGTTTTGGCTGGCCGGTTGCTGGCTGAAAAACAAGGGAGTGAGCACGGTGAGGGTGACCTCGGGGCTGAACACGGAACCGGCGGCGTTAAAGACCAGGACGCGGTAGCGGCCCGCCTGGCCGGGCTGCACGTTCGTCAGGGTGAGCACGGCTTGGGTCGAGCCGATCAGGTTCGTGCCGTCCAGTTGCCAGCGGAAGTTCAGGGGCGCCGCGCCGGTGGCGGCGAAGGTGAAGGTTACGTTTCCGCCCAGCATGGCGACCTGGTTGGAAGGCGGAACGGAGATGGCCGGGGACTCTCCGTCCGCCCGGTCGGTGCCGGGACTGGCCGCCGCCGCCGCCCAGTTCGTGGGATCGTTGCCGTAGTCGGGGAGCACGATGCGTTGCAGCGAAGTTCCGCCGCCATCGGCCGAGGCCGGCCACGGGGCGTGGTCGCGGTAACGCACCGCATCGACCGTGAGGTAGGGCACGCCGTTGGACTCCGGCGCATCGGGCCGCTGCAGTTCCAGCGACTCGCCGCTGTCCTGGAGAGTGCCGGTGAACGGGCCGAAGATCGCGACGCTCTCCGGCAATCCGGCCTGCGCGCGGAAGTTCGCCGGGTTCGTGGCGACGATGAGGATCACCTCGTTCGAGCCGAGGGTGAAGTTGGTCGGAAAGCTGAAGCCCACCCCGTTCAAGCGCCAAGTGTTGGTGGGATAAGCCACGTCGAAGAGCGGCACGGCCTC
>JANNGC010000940.1:0-2192 GCA_031380445.1 Pedosphaera sp. | reverse complement strand
AATTCGCCGTGTTGTAGCCGGCCGCAGACGCCGCCGCGAGCGCGTCAGGATAAAGCCGCGACAAGCCTTCGTTGTCATAGTAGCTGACGGGATTGGGGAGTTGCAGTTCGGGCGTGACGGCGGAACCGCTCGCCGGACTCGACGACAAGGGCGAGACCAGCAGCTTGCCGTAGGACATCGTGGCGAAAAAGTTCGAGAGATTGTTCAGCAGCGTGACGGCTGCGTTGCTGGAAATGGTGTAGCTGCCGTCGGTGAATTTTACGCGCATGAAGAGGTAGCGCTTCGTCCCGATGGAATGGTAGGCCTCGGCAATCGGCGGGTTGCCGGCGTCCGCGCCTTCGCCTTCAGCAAACGCCTGCGCGTGGCCCGGTTCGCAGAAGGGCAGCGTGTTGCCCGCCAGCTCCACGACGGTCGGTGCGGGCTGAGACGAGACGAGCAGGCCAGACGTGCCGCAGATGGCGTCGCGTTTCGCGCGCAAGATTTCTGCGGCTTCGGCTGTGTCGAGCACACGCGCGGGATTGGAGCGCAAGGCCATCAGCTTCGCGGGCTGGAACAACGGATTCCTCAAGGGCGTGGTCGCGTAGCTCGCCGGGACCGCAATGCCGCTCACGGGAAAATTCGTGCGCGTGACAAACCTCGCGCCCGCGCCGGACGCGAAGACCTGATGCCGCTCGCCCTGCAATGTGACGGCGCGAATGACCGGCGTGCTTTCCGCCTCGCGTCCCGGCAACGGCACCAGGCCCATCACATCAAAGTCCGTGCGCGCGCTGACGCGTTCCTCCAGCAGCGCCTGCACCGACGGCGGCAGCGCGCGGCGGATGGCGAAGGAAAGTTCGTTCGCCAGCGCCTGCTCGGGATTAGACACGATGAGATTGGCGAGTGCGGTGAGGCGCGCACGGGCGAGGGCCGTGCCTTCCGCTTCGAGCGCGGGGCGTTCACTGTTCGCGGCGACGGAAAATTTCGCCGCCCATTTTTCCAGCGCGATGGTTTCGGCCAGCCGCGTGTCGGGTGATGAGTTCACCGCAGCCTCGGGCAGCACGGCCTTCGTCACGCCATCGTGCGGTGCGTCATTGCGCAGCCACGGCAAAATCAAGAGCAGCGCCACCACGGCGGCGGTCAGCGCCAAAAGTTTCCAATGCTTCATCACAAATTGTCTGAGTGTCTGGGAGGCGGACGCTAGCACCTCGGGCGGCGGAGCGCACTTGGGAAATGGAAGCCCTGGTGACGTCTTCGGGCGGCCCAACCCGCGCTCCGCGAGCAGTGATGGACGCCGCTTCACTCCGCTTCGTAGAGTGTGCGCGTGCGATTGAAGGACGTTCAGCAGATCGGAAATGAACTCGCCCTGAAATGGGATGACGGGGCGGAGAGCTTTGTGGCGCTGGAAAAATTGCGCCACGCCTGTCCGTGCGCCGGGTGCAAGGGCGAGAAGGACATCATGGGCAATCTCTACATCGGCCCCGAGAAACCGCTGCGCGCGGATTCCTTCCGGCTCAAGGGCATCGCGCACGTCGGCGGTTATGCGATTCAGCCGCAGTGGGCGGACGGGCATTCGACGGGGTTGTACTCGTTCGAGATGTTGAAGCGGTTGGCGGAATGAAATGACGGATGACGAACGGGCAGGGCGGCCTCGCTGTTGCATTCGTCATTCGGAATTCGTCATTTCGCTTCCATCCAGCGTCGTTCAAACTCCTCGCCATGAAAGCTGCCTTTATCACCCAGCCCGGTCCGCCGGAAACGATCCAGTTCGGCGAGGTGCCGAAACCCTCGCCCGCCGCGAATCAAGTTCTGGTGCGCGTCGGAGCCGTGTCCGTGAATCCCATCGACACCTACATTCGCGGCGGGTTGATCAAATGGAACCTGCCGCAGCCGTTCATCGTGGGTTGTGATCTGGCAGGCGTGGTCGAGGAAGCGGGCGCGGGCGTCACACGTTTCAAAAAGGGCGACCGCGTGTGGGGGAGCAATCAAGGTTTGCTCGGACGCCAGGGCACGTTCGCCGAGTTTGCGGCGGTGGATGAGCAGTGGCTTTATCCCACGCCCATCAATATCGCCGATGAAGAAGTGGCGGCGCTGGCGCTGGTCAGCATCACGGCGGCGCTGGGCTTGGTGAATCGTGCGCAGCTTCGCGCGGGAGAAATTCTCTTCGTCAATGGCGGCACCGGCGGCGTCGGCTCGGTCGTGGTGCAGATGGCGAA
>JANNGC010000936.1:0-2815 GCA_031380445.1 Pedosphaera sp. | reverse complement strand
CCGCCGCGGCGAAGTGCTCGTCCCCGCCATCGCCCGCCTCTGGGAGGCCCTCAAGGCCAACTCCAAGTTTTCCTCCGAAAACCTCGACAAGGCGCTCAAGGTCATGGCGGACGAATCGAAGAACCAAACGGGCTTTGACCCCGCCAAATACGCCGCCTCCCTGCAATCCATCGAAGCCGCGCTCGAACTCCTGCCGAAGCTCTGACGCCGCGGACGATTCGCCGCAAGGAAACCGTCCGACTCAGAACAGGCGTTCCCGGCGCGGACAGGGGATTCGGTCTGGATGGAAAATTCACGATTCACAGACGGACCCCGCTTCCGCGCAGACCTGACCCCACTGACCGGCTGCCATGCCTCAGCCGGGACTGTCAACGGCTGCCGCCTACGGCGGGGCCGCGGCGAAGACATGGCCGGCCGTCACATCCACGGCCTGCTGGTCGAGGGCGGCGACTTCGGCGAGCAGCGCTTTTTTCTTCGCCGCGATCTCCGCGAGCTTGCGCTCCTTCAACGGCGTTTGCGCATCCGTCAAAACGCCGAGCAGCTCCTCGAACAGTCCGGTTTCCGGCACCGCCGCCTGCAAAGTCGCGACCGCTTTCGCCGCGCGCTGCACCAGCTCGATCTGCGCGGTCTTCAGAGCATCGAGTTGTGAGGCCAGGGCGTCGCGCTCTTTCGAGACCGTCTCGAGGCTTTCCAGGCGCGTGGCAGCGATCTGCTGCGACCCGGCAAGTGCCGCCTTAGCATCTTCCTTCGTCCTGGCCAGTTCATCCGCCGCGCGCTGTCTCTCGGCGGCGCTCAAGGCTTCAAGTTGTGCGGAGATGTCGGGCCATAGCTGGCCGGATTCAGTTTGAATGTCGAATAGCGATTTCATTTTGCAGGTTAGTTAGTTTAGAAGGAAAACCAATTGGTCCCGTTGGAATACCAGCGGGAGACACCGTAGTTCGTCGTAATGGGCACTCCGGTCGCGGCGGCCACCCCGTCCAGCGTCCCCGCCGTCGCTTTCACGGTGATATTATTGGTGGCCGCCGCACCGCTTTCATCTTTGACAATAAATTGCGCGCCCGCTCCCGCCGTGACCGCGCTTGGTATCGTGATGACGCGCGCCGCCGCCGTGCTGGTTACGCCAATCAGAAAATCCGTCGCGGCAACCGTCAGGTCCGCCGCCGTGGCGGTTCGTTAATGAATTTCTGCCCCAGCTACAGTCACGCCCCCATTGGCCGTCAGAAGTCCCGTCAGAGTAGTTGCACCTGTGACGGCCAGAGTCGTCGCGCATGTCACTGCGCCGGAGAAGTCGCCGGTAACGCCCCAAATTGTGGACCATCGAAGGCCGGTCAGTCCAAGCGTATATGCGTCATTGGAATTGGGAATGACATGCCCGTCGGTAATCAGGGCGTAGCTGGCATTGCTGTACCAGCGCCTGCCGCCAGCCACGGAAAGGCCGACGTTTGATCCGTCCGAGCTTGGAGAGAAAAACCCGGAATTGGATGTCACGATCTGAATCCCCGGTGCTGTCGCGTCGCCGGATGCAAATTTGTTGTTTCCGGTGAATGTCTGCCCGGCGTCGGTGCGGGCCATCGTCGCGCTGGTGGATGGCAGCGTGACCGTCGTCGTCGCCGCCTGCGCGAAGGTGGTGTTGAAAGCGCCCGTCGTGACAAGATTTCCGGCGAGCGTGATCGTGCCCGTGTTGCTGACGCCGGTGCCGCCGCGCGCCGCCGCGAGCGTCCCGCTGGAAACATTGGACGCGCTTAGCGCGGTCAGCGCACTTCCGTTGCCGCTAAACAGATTCGCCGTTGCCGTCCCGCTGAAATTTCCCGTGACGGCGTTAAGCGTTCCGACGCCGGTAATGGTGCCCGAGCTGTAGATGGTCAGGCTGGTGGCGATGATCGCCGCGAAAAACTGATTGCCTGTAAACGTCTGCCCGTCGTCGGTGCGGGCCACGGTGAAGCTGGCATCGGGGAGCAGGATCGTCCGCGCGGCGGTCGGGCCGGTGAAGGTCAGCTGCTGGCCGAAAATGGGGAGCGTGCTCGACGCATTCGGCAGCGTAATCGTGGACGTGCCCGCAACGGCCACCGGCTGAATCGTGGCCGAGCCCGAGGTGCTTCCAAACAGCTTGATCGCGCCGACCGTGGTCGCGTTGGCGCCGAGCGTGATTTGCGGCGCACCCCCGCTCACGGTGATTCCCCCGCTCGCAGTGATTCCCCCGCTCGCAGTGATTCTCGTGAACGTGCCTTCCGCCGGGGTCGTCCCGCCGACGATGCCATTCAGGGTTCCGGCATAGAGGGTGTTGCAGGTGATGATGCCCGTCCCGGTCGTCACATCCAATTCCCCGGTGATGGAGGCGCCGGTTAGGAAACCCACTGGCTGCGGCGTCCCCGTGGACAGGAACGCGAAGTAAAAGTCGCCGGTATCAATCACCGTGTCGGCGGTCTGCGCGCTGTTGGTGACGTTTTTAAGCAGCACACCGGCACCTGAAACGGTAAGAACGCCAGCAGAGTCATAGGTTAGTCGATTCCCAAACGGCCCGCCGTTGATCGAGCTTTCCAAAATCCACGTTCCGCTTGGATTTGCTTCTCCCTGAGTGGGCAAAACGTAGGCGCGGAAATCAACGGGCTGGCTTGCCGCGGTCGCGTCAGTTTTCCACCCTTGCCCTGTCCACTCGATCGCCGGCGATGGCTGCTGCACTTCCACCTTCGCTGCAAGAGGATTCCTCAGCGGGAGCGACCCGGAATCGGATTGTCCTGGAATCGTATCGCCCATTCCGTCACCGGAAATTGTCCGGTTCCCAAAAATGTACCTCGTTGAACCGGGCAATTGAAGG
>JANNGC010000903.1:0-2684 GCA_031380445.1 Pedosphaera sp. | reverse complement strand
ACGGCTGCACGACCTTGGTGAACTCCGCCGAGGACGCAGGAACATTTTGGGCAGGAAGATTGAGAGTCAAAAATCCCGCCGCCCATATTCCTGCCCAAAATTTTCCTGCCATCTTCATGCGAGTCTTCATGGTGTCTTCGTCCCGGGCCAGTTTGTGTCGGGGTGATGATGTTTCTTCAGCAGGTTCTCGGCATGGCGGAGGAGGTCGGCGCGGCGTTGGGAGTAATCGCGCTTCTCCTCAAAGTCATTTGACAGGTCATACAGTTCGACCGGCCCGGTGAACATCGGCGAGCGCATGGCCTTCCACTTGCCGAAGCGCACGGCCTGAGCGGTCTCGCCCTCATGGACCTCCCAGTAGAGCGGACTCTTGCGGCTCCATTGCTTCGCGGGCGGATCCCCTTTGAACGTCGGCACGAGGCTGTCGCTGTCCACGTCGGCGGGTCGTGGCACGGCGGCCAGTTCCGCCGCTGTGGCCAAGAGGTCGCCGCCATACCATTCGTGGTCGTTCGTGCTGCCGGACGCGATGGTGCCGGGCCACCACGCGATGGCTGGCACGCGAATGCCGCCCTCGGCGAGGTCGCGTTTGATGCCGCGAAATTTTCCGTTCGAGTCGAAGAAGTCCGCGCTGTGCCCGCCTTCCTGGTGCGGCCCGTTGTCGGACGTGAACAGCACGAGCGTGTCCTGCGCGAGGCCGAGTTCACCGAGCAAATCGAGAATGCGTCCCGTGTCGCGGTCGAGGTTCCGCACCATCGCCGCGAAGCCCTTCTCCGGCTCCGGCCAGTCTTTGTCTGCAAACTCACCGAGGTCCGGCACCTCCATGCCGGCGTCGCCCGCCTCGTTGTTCGCGTGCGGCGTGTTCGGCGTGAAGTAGAGAAAGAACGGCCGGTCCTTGTGCTCGCGGATGAAGCGCAGCGCGTCCGCCGTCAGCAAATCGGGCGCGTAGTCCACGCGCTGCCCGGCCACGCCGCGACCGGCCTGCGGATGCGCCGGCTCCTGCATCGCCTTCCACTTTTCCGCGACGACATTGCGCAGCTTCTCCACCTTGCCGTTCCGGATGAGAAACTCGGGGTAAAAATTGTGCGCGTGCCACATGTTCACGTAGCCGAAGAAATGGTCGAAGCCGACGTCGTTCGGATTCGTGAGGTCGTGCGGCGTGCCGACGCCCCACTTGCCGATGCACGCCGTCGCGTAGCCCGCGTCCTTGAGCAGCGATGCCACCGTCAGTTCGCCGCGCTTGAGGACGATAGGCTCGCTGGAATTCCCGCGCACCACCGCGCGCCCCGCGTGACGTCCGGTCAGCATCACACACCGCGACGGCGCGCAGACCGGACTGCCCGCGTAGAACTGCGTGAACCGCAATCCGCCCGCCGCCATCGCATCCAGCCGCGGCGTCTTGAGCAACTTCTGCCCGTAGCAGCCGAGGTCGCCATAGCCGAGGTCGTCCGCGAGAATGACGATGAGATTCGGTGAACGCGGTCGTGTCGCCTCCGGCAAGACCCAGACTTTCACCGCGCCTTTGCCGCTGGCGGCCACGGATTTTCCATCCGGGCTGAACGCGACGGACGTGACCTTCTCCATGCCGCCGGAGACTGACCAAAGCGGCGCACCACCGCGCGCGTCCCAGAGCTTCACCATGCCATCCGCACCGCCGGACGCGACGCGCGTGGCGTTCGCGTTGACCGCGACGCTGGTGACTTCATCCGTGTGCCCGCGCAACGTCGCCAGCGGGCGTCCGCCGTTGGCGTTCCATATCATCACCGTGCGGTCCCAACTTCCCGAAACGATGCGCGTGCCGTCCGCGCTGAATGCCACGGCGGACACCGCCGCCTCGTGTCCCTCGAGCGCGCGCATCAGCTCGCCCTTATCCGCATCCCAAATGCGCACCGCATTCTCGCCATCGCCGGACACGAGATGCTTTCCGTCCGGGCTGAACGCCACGGCGGTCACGTCGTATTCGTTGTCCTGCTCGATGGTGTGCGCGAGCTTGCTGGTCTTGGCGTCCCACAGCCGCAACGTGTCATCGCCACTGCCCGACGCGAGCCGCTTCCCGTCCGGACTGAACGCCACCGCCGCGACGCTCTCCGTGTGTCCGCGCAACGTCGCCTGCACCGCGCCATCCTTCACGCCGTGAATGACCACCGTGGCGTCCCATCGCCCCGCCGCGACACGCTGTCCGTCAGCGCTGAACGCCACCGCCAGCACCGACGCCTTTTCATCGCGCACCGACCACAGCAACGTTCCATCGCGCGCGTCCCAAACCTTCACCGCCCCGTCCTCGCCGCCCGACACAAGCCGCGCCCCATCCGGCGAGAACCGGGCCGAAGTCACCCAGCCTTCATGCCCGCGCAACTCCAACGGCGTATCCGCCGCGTGAAGGCTCGCGATGGAAAGCGAGAAGAGGCTGATGGTGATGATGCTGAATGTTCTCATGGTGTTGCTGCTCGGTTTCCTCACTTAATCCTCCCGCGGTATGAGACGGCATACTGGCCTGACACATAGACAATATTCCGCTTCGCGTCCCATGCCCACTGGCCGCGAAGATGGCCGACGTGGTTGAAATCAATCATCGCCGCATTGGTCCACGACTGGCCGGCATCCCTGGTGATCCACACGTCGTTGCGACCGCCGTATTCTCCGCCCTCGCCGACAAGCGTCACGATCAACATCTCCATTTAGCGCGCGCC
>JANNGC010000851.1:0-2868 GCA_031380445.1 Pedosphaera sp. | reverse complement strand
GTGGCGCGCGCCGAGGGCGCGATTCCCATTCGCACGAAAGTGGGGCAGGGGACGAAGTTCACGGTGTATCTCCCGATGTGGTGAACGGTGACGGAGTGCGGACTTTCCAGTCCGCAGCAACGTGTAACGACGGCGGTGTGGGCGAGGACCGGACTGCCTGAACTTCGAGGCTGGCTGCGGACTGGAAAGTCCGGCTCCGCAATTTTCCGTTCCACCCCTCCGCACGCCTTCTTAATCTCCGCCCGTGTCCGCCGCTGAACGCACCGCCATCACCTACCGCTACGAGCGGTGGCGCGCGCTCACCACGGGCATTCTCGAAACGGCCGGCACCACCTTCCTCCTCCTCATCGCGGTGCGCGCGTATCACTCGGGCGCGCTGTGGAAGTCCGCCGTGGCCTGTGGCAGCAGCCTCGGCCTCCTCGTCACTCCGTTCGTCGTGGCGGTGGTCACGCGGCGCGGGCTGGCCCCCGCGCGGGCGGCGGCGTGGCTGTTCTTTGGCGGCGCGCTGTCCTTCGTGCTTTCGGCGATGTTTCCATCGCTGCCCGTCTTCGCCCTGGCCTCGATGGTCGCGATGGCGGCGGCGTCCTCGGCCATCCCGCTCTTCACGCACATTTATCAGGAGAACTATCCTGATAAACAGCGTGGCCGCCTCTTCTCGCGCACGGTCATGATCCGCATCGCGTGCGCCGTGGTGTTCAGCTATGCGACCGGTTGGGCGCTCTCGCACTACTTCGAGTATTTCCAGGCGCTCCTGCTCTTCTTTGCGGTCGCCATCGCGTTTGGCGGGTTCTGTCTGTGGCGCGTGCCGTCGCAGCCGATTCATGATTCGGGCGCGGCGCATCCGTTTCACGCGCTGCGGTTTGTGCGGGATGACAAGCTGTTCCGCCGCACGCTCATCTGCTGGATGTTCATGGGCTTCGCGAACCTGATGATGCTCCCGCTGCGCATCGAATACCTCGCCGCGCCGCGCTACGGGATGCATTTGGAAATTGGCACCATCGCCCTCCTCACCGGCGTCATCCCAAACCTCGCGCGCCTCCTCCTCAGTCCCGTCTGGGGCCACCTCTTCGACCGCATGAACTTCTTCGCGCTGCGCGTCACGCTCAACGCCGGCTTCGCCATCGGCATTCTCACCTTCTTCGTGAGCAATTCATTTTGGGGACTCGTCGCCGGCGCGGTCATCTTCGGCATCTCGAACGCGGGCGGCGATGTCGCGTGGTCGCTCTGGGTCACGAAGTTCGCGCCGCCCGGTCGTGTCGCCGACTACATGAGCGTCCACACTTTCTTCACGGGCGTGCGCGGCGTGTTCGCGCCGCTGGTGGCTTTCACCTTGGTGCAACGCTTCTCCGTGGGCCTGCTCGCGGGATTCAGCGCGGCGCTCATCGTCGCCGCGAGCCTGCTGCTGCTGCCGGAGATCAAGCTCGCGAAGCGCGGTCGCCCTGGTGCGGTTTTGAACGAGGAAATTTCCGAATAGACCAACAGGAAAAATTTCCAAACCACCTCTGCAAAACTTTGTCGCATATGCAACAAAGTTTTGTAGGGAGGTTCAGAGTTGATGGTTGGGATGTAGCGATGCGGGCGCGATTCAGTCGCGGGTGGTCACTCGGGCTTGATGCCCGGCTTTAGGACCGTCCGAATCTCCCGCACCTGCGCCGCCTGCGCGGCTTCCGTCACGCGTACCACGTTCCCGTAGGCCGCCTGGTCGTCCGCGCGCACGGCGATGATGAGTCGCGGGTTGGCCTTCGCGCGCTGCATAAGTTCGGACTTGAGGCGGTCGAATGTCACCGCCGTCTTGCCGAGGTAAAAGTGCGGCGCGTTCGTGGTGATGGTGATGATGGTCGGCACGGAATCTTGCACGCCTTGCTGCGGCGCCTTCTGCGTCGTCTCGGGCAATGTGACTTTGAACGCGGGCGTCTCCTTGAAGGCCGTGGTGACCATCAGGAAAATCAGCACCACGAGCAGCACGTCAATGAGCGAGACGATGATGATGCTCGGGGCGCGGCGGCGTTTGTGACCGGAGAAGTTCATCGGGGGAGAATGACGAATGACGAATGACGAATGGCGCGGGTGAGCCGCCGGTCGTTCTGGTGCATCGCGGTTGTTTTCAAATCATCCATTCGTCATTCGTCATTTCTTCCCCTGATAGTGCTTGCGCAGAAATTCATCGCACAACGACTCCATCTCCACGGTCAGGTTCTCCACCTTCTTGCTGTAATAACTCCACGCGACGAGCGCCGGGATGGCGACCATCAGGCCGAGCAGCGTGGCGTAAAGCGCGGTGCTGATGCCTTGGGCAAACTTCACGCTGTCCACGCCCGTCACGGAACTCATGCTGCCGAAGAGCGTGATGAGACCGTAAATCGTGCCGACCAGCCCGAGCAGCGGCGCAATGCCGATAAGGATTTCGAGGACGACAAGGCCGCGTTCCAGTTGCGCGACTTCGTGCCGCGCGCGCGTCTCGATCAGCGCGGCATTCTCCGCGCGCTGGTAATCGAGATGCTGCGACGAGAACAGCAGGAGGCGTCCGGCCGTCGAAGGATTCTCGCGGCAGGTCTGTTGGAGCTGCGACAATTGATCCGCGCTCTTGTAATACTCCACCGCCGTCTGCACGGCGGGCGGGATGACGCGCCCCCAGCGCAACGCCAGCCCGCGCTCGACGATGAACGCCACCGCCACCACCGAGGTGAGCACCAGAATGACTATGAAGAATGTGTGCATCTTAAAAATTCTCGCGGCGCTCTATGCCGTGCAGGGCGTGGAATGTCCAACGGGAATGACGAGCGGCGCAGGGTAGCAACTGTCTTAATTGGTGAGTTGGAAAGAAGAGCTTTTAAGGAGGAGGTTGGCGAGTTCGGCGAGTTTGCGCAT
>JANNGC010000846.1:0-2308 GCA_031380445.1 Pedosphaera sp. | reverse complement strand
AGGACAGAAACGCGTGCGACAAGAAAAATGCGAGATGCAAAACAATTCCCGGCTGACAACGCCAACACTTTTCAGTACAACCCGTCCATGCCTGCCACCACCAGCTTTGAAGAATTCGAGAAGGAACTGAACCGGCTGGTGGAATCCTTCGGCAACCGCCTCGCGGAACTCAAGCAACCCGGTTATGCCGAAGCGCAGTTGCGTGATGATTTTCTCAACCCCTTCTTTCGCGCCCTCGGCTGGGACATGGAGAATCGCGCCGGGCTGATTCAGCGCGAACGCGAAGTGGAGATCGAAAGCGCTACCCAGATTGGCGGCGGACGCAAGCGCGCCGACTACCTTTTCCGCACCGACAAGCGCGACCGTTTTGTCTGCGAGGCCAAGAAACCCGCCGAGGAACTTTCCCCCCGCTATGCCTTTCAGGCCAAGCGCTACGCCTGGAACAAAGGCGTGCCGGTCGCCGTCCTCACCGATTTCGAGGAGATGAAAATCTACGTCGTGGGCGGCAAGCCGCATATTGACGATCCGCACGTTGGCGAATGGAAGACGTGGCACTTCCGCCAATACCCGCTCATCGCCAGCGAGCTATGGGATTTGCTCGCGCGTGATCCAGTGGCCGCCGGCGGCATCGACACCGCGCTGGACGCTCTGCCCAAGAAGGCGAAGGGCACGGGCAAAGCCAGACAGCAATGGCTCATCAAGCCCGACCGCACCCGCGCGCTCGACACTGACTTCCTCGAATTCCTCGACGAGAACCGCCGCGATCTCGCCTCCGACATCTACAAGCACAACGACCACGACGAACTGCTCGACGGCAACAAGCTCACCGAAGCCTGCCAGCGCATCATTGACCGCATCCTCTTTCTCCGCATCTGCGAGGACCGCGACATCGACACCGGCGAACGTCTGGCCTCCATCGTGGAGAAGTGGCGTAAGAACACCGGCGACGACGACACCGGACGCCGGGCGCACCAGCAGCCCTTTGGCAAGATGAGCGAAGAGCCGCCCGCTGACTCCGGCGGCAGCGGCCTCCGTGCGCCCAAGAATTCCCTGTGGCGCCGGGTGGTGGAACATTTCCGCGCCCTCGACCGCCGCCCGCCCACGCACGTTCCCTTTTTCAACGGCAACCTCTTCAAGCCCCACTTCACCGAAGGTCTCATCCTCGGCGACGAATGGCTCGCGGGCTTCATTGGTGATTTGAGCGATGACGAATCGCCCTACCTGTTCAACGTCATCGACGTGGAAATTCTCGGCAGTGTCTATGAACGCTTCCTCGGCAAAGTGGTGCGCCCGCATGGGCGCGGCATTATCATCGAGGACAAGCCCGAAGTGCGAAAGGCCGGCGGCGTCTATTACACCCCGCGTTACATCGTGGACTACATCGTCGAGCAGACTGCCGGGAAGCTGCTGGATGAAATCTCCGGTAGGGCGGAGCTGCCGCTCCGCCCCAACTCTCCCGCCGGCGCTGACCGCGCCGACGAAAAGATGGGGCTGCGCGGCAGCGCAGCCCTACCATTGAAAGACTTCGAGAAACGCACCGCCGCCCTGCGCCTGCTCGATCCCGCCTGCGGCTCCGGTTCCTTCCTCATCCGCGCCTTCGAGCGCGTGTGCGAACACTGGCAGAAACGCCTGACTGCCGATCTACGCGACGTCTTGGACTGCGGCGGGAAGCGCAGCGCCACGCCGCTATCGGGCGCGCTGGAGGTTTCCGGATCAACGGAGCCGCTCGACCGTGCGAAAGCGCCGTCGCCGCTGCGCTCTGCCGGCGCAGTCCAAGACGCTGCCGCCGCCGCCGAACAGCGCGCCGCCCGCGCCGCTTGGGAAAAGAAACACCGCCCGCTCTGCTGGGTGGACGCCGCCACCGGCGACGTTCACCTCACCGTGGCCCTCAAGCGCCAGATTCTCACCCAGAACATTTACGGCGTGGACCTGGACGCCGCCGCCGTGGAAGTCACCCAGCTCTCGCTCTATCTCAAGATGCTGGAGAACGAGAACCGCACCACGCTCCAGCGCCAGCGCGAACTCCTGAGCGACCAGGCCGAGATCGCCCTGCTCCCGCCCTTGCAGGACAACATCAAGCACGGCAACTCCCTCATCGCCTCCGATTTCTCCATGATGTCCGAAGACCTCGTGCGCGTTCACGCCTTCGACTGGCCGGTGCAATTCGCGTCCATCATGAAAGCCGGCGGCTTCGACGCCGTCATCGGCAATCCGCCTTACATTCGCATCCAAGGTTTTCCCGAAGATCAAATCGCTTACTTCGGAAACAACTATCGCGCAGCAACGGGAAACTACGACATCTACGTCA
>JANNGC010000802.1:0-8589 GCA_031380445.1 Pedosphaera sp. | reverse complement strand
CATGGTTTTCCAGCGTCCGAATCCGCTGCCCATTTCCGTCTACGAAAACGTCTTGTTCGGCCTGCGCATCCATGACGACAAGGGGTTGAAGAAATCCGACTACGATGACGCGGTGGAAAAGGCGCTCACCGAAGTCGGTCTCTGGAAGGATCTCAAGGATCGCCTCCAGTTCAAGGCCATCGGGCTGCAACTGGAGCAACAGCAGAAGCTCTGCATCGCGCGCCTGCTGCCGTTGAAGCCTGAGATCATTTTGATGGACGAACCGTGCAGCGCGCTCGACGTGAACGGCACGCGCGCCATCGAAGAGCTGATGTTCGAACTGAAGGGCCGCTACACCATCGTCATCGTCACGCACAACATGGCCCAGGCCCGACGCGCGAGTGACGAGTGCATCTTCATGCTGATGGGCGAGCTGATGGAGCATCTGCCCACGTCCGAGCTGTTTCTGAATCCGAAGAATCCGAAGACCGCCGAATACATTGAAGGCCGATATGGTTGAGCGCGGGCGCTTCTGCTCCGCTCTCGACCGTCGCAACGAAGACAAAACATGAAACCCAAAATCTTGGTCGTCGATGATGAGCCGGATGCGCTGGAGTTGATTTCTTACAACTTGAAAGCCGCCGGCTTCGACGTGGCCACGGCCGCCGATGGCGAGGAAGCCTTGAAGAAGGCGCGCAACGCGCAGCCCGCGCTGATCATTCTCGACGTGATGCTGCCCGAAGTGGATGGCCTCGAAGTGTGCAAGACGCTGCGCCGCGAGCCGGCGACGGCAACGGTGCCAATCATCATGCTCACGGCGAAGGCGGCGGAAATTGATCGCGTCCTGGGACTTGAACTTGGCGCGGATGATTACGTCACCAAACCGTTCAGCCCGCGCGAACTCATCCTGCGCGTGAAGGCTTTGCTGCGCCGCCGTTCGCCTTCCGAGCCGGAGGTGGACAACATGGACTTCGCGGATTTGAAGATCGACATCCCGCGTCATGAGGTGCTGGTCAGCGGCCAGCGCGTGGATTTGACCGCGACGGAATTCAAACTCCTCACCGTGCTTGCGGAACGCAAAGGCCGCGTGCAGTCGCGCGAGGCTCTGCTCCGCGACGTGTGGGAATACGACAACTTCATCGACACCCGCACCGTCGATACGCACATGCGCCGGCTGCGCGACAAGCTGGGGAACGCCGCGCGTTATCTCGACACGGTGCGCGGCGTCGGCTACCGCTTCGTGGACAAAGTGTGAATGTCCTTTTCGCTGTCGCTGAACCCGTCTGGCAATCCGTCGTCGTCGCTCTCACCGTGGCGCTGGCGTTTCTCTTCTTCATTTTCCAGCGCAGGGTCCGGCTCTCCGAAAGCATGTCGAACCAGTTGCGCGCCGAGCGTGACGCCACCGCGCATCGCCAGCGCGAACTCGAAGACCAGGCCCGCGCCGAGCGCCAGACGCTTTTCAACAGCATGGTCGAAGGCGTCGTCCTCCTCGACCGCAGCGGCCACATCCAACTCGTCAACCAATCGCTTGAACGCCAGTTCGCGCTGAGCGTGGACGTGCGCGGGCAGACCTTGAGCGAAGCCTTTCGCCGCCCTGAACTGACGCAGCTTCTCGCGCGGCTGGAGAAAGAGCACAAGGTGCTCAGTTGCGAACTCGAAGTCGGCGGCGACAAGGCGCACTACTTCGAGGTCAACGCCGCCACCGTGCTCGACCGCGATTCGCGCTCGCAGGGCGCGATTTTCGTCTTCCACGACCTCACGCGCATCCGCTTGCTGGAAAACACCCGGCGCGAATTTGTCGCCAACGTCAGCCACGAGCTGCGGACGCCACTCTCGCTGATCAAAGGCTACGTCGAGACGCTGCTCGACGGCGCGATCACCGATCCCGATTTGTCCGCGAAATTTCTCCAGACTATTGACCGTCACTCCAACCGCCTGACCAATCTTATCGAAGACCTGTTGACCATCTCGCGCTTGGAGTCGGGACAAATCACGTTGCAGCTTCGCACCCTGCCCTTGCGCGCCTTCGCGAGCGGACTGATTGCCGAATTGCAAACGCGCGCCAACGAGCGCGGCACGAAAATCATCAACGAGATTCCTGAGACTCTCGCCGGTCGCGCCGATCCGGATCGTCTCGAACAAGTCGTGGTCAACCTCGTCGAGAACGCCGTGAAGTACGGCCGCGCCAAAGGCCGCGTGATCGTGCGTGGTCGCGCGGTGAACGGTCACGTCGAGTTGTGCGTGTCGGACGACGGCCCCGGCATTCCCGCCGAAGCCCGCGAGCGCGTGTTCGAGAGATTTTACCGCATCGACAAAGCCCGCTCTCGCGACGCCGGCGGCACCGGACTCGGCCTCGCCATCGTCAAGCACATCATCCAGTCGCACGGCGGCAAAGTGTGGGTCGAGAGCGCGCCGGGCCAGGGCGCGCAGTTTTACTTCACGCTGCCGGTGTAAAAAATTCCGCCGCGGCTGTGCCGAATCTTCGGTAGCGGGTCAGTTTCAGCCCACGCCCGGAACGAGCATAAATTTGGAACTCAGGAACTCCGGAACAGCGTGGTTTTATCTTCGTCTCTTCCTGAGTTCTTGAGTTCCAAATTCAAACTGACCCACTGCCGAATCTTCAAACCGCTTGTCCGCTCCCTGCACGGTGCTAGGCTTTCGCCCCGTGAGCACCGCCGAAAATTCTGATCGCAAACCACTGAAGATGGTGGAGTGCGGCGCGTGCCGGGGAAAACTTTTCATCCCGTCGGACCTCCAGCCGTTCGAGAGCATCCCCTGCACAAAGTGTGGCCACCCGGTGCTGATGCCGATGACGTTCCGGCAGTTTGAACTGCGCTCCATCATCGCGTCCGGCGGCATGGGCACGGTGTATCGCGCGTGGGATTTGAATCTCAACCGCGAAGTCGCGGTGAAGATGTTGAAGAAGGAAATGGCGGGCGACGACGAAGTGCTCCAGAGTTTTTATCGCGAAGCCCGCGCCAGCGCCTCGCTAAACCACACGAACATCATCCACATCTACACCTTTGATGAGTTCGAGGGGCAGCCCTACCTCGTGATGGAACTGGCGGACACGGACAGCCTCGACAAGCAGATTGACCGCGAGACGCGCGTGCCGGAACTGCGCGTGCTGGACGTGGCGATCAAGATCGCTTCCGCGCTCGACACCGCGCTCAAGCGCAACCTGCTCCACCGCGACATCAAGCCCGGCAACATTCTCTTCAACGCCGACGGCGAGCCAAAGCTCGTGGACTTCGGACTCGCGCGCGACGCCGAGGACGAGTCGGCGGACAGCGGCGTGATCTGGGGCACGCCGTATTACGTCGCGCCAGAAAAGATTCGCCGCGAGCGGGAGAATTTTCATTCCGACATGTATTCGCTGGGCGGCACGCTCTACCACGCCATCACCGGGCATGTGCCGTTTGAAGCGCCCACGGTGGAGGAAGTGATCTCCGCGCACGTCAACACGCCGCTCACGCCGCCCATTGACGTGGTGCCGGAAATTACGCAGGCGACGAGCGACGCATTGATGGTCGCGCTGGCGAAAAATCCGCAGGATCGCTTCCGCACTTACGACGAATTCATCATGGCTTTCGAAGCGGCGCGCAGCCAGTTGCTGATGCAGCAGTTTCAAGGGCAGCAGGAGCCGGACGCCGAGGCGCAGGCCGCGCAGGGCAAAGGGTGGTGGAAGAGGTAGGCGTCGCCGAGGCCGCAGAAACGCCGCCCCGCCCGCCGCTCGCGCGCAAGCCACTCGCCACTTGAACGGAACGAGCGGGGTTTAACCTCGGGCCGAACGATGCTCGGCGCTCCTGGAGTGAACACGGCCAGCAAGTCCAGGCGGTCACTCCATTGCACGAGCCTCAAGAGTCAGTTAAGTCCGGGGCGGTGGGAATCGGGCAAGCGGTGGGGGGCGTCGCCGCCACCATGCAACACCCTTTCCTTCCCGGCTCGCTCCCGCTATAAATGGCCGCCATGAATCCAACGCGACTTTTCCCCCGCGCGCTCTGCTGCGCGCTGCTGCTGCTCAACGGCTGCAACCAGAATGCACCCGCGCCCGGCGGCGCGGCCGCGCAGCCCGGCAAGAAACCGCGCATCGCCTTCATCACCAACGCCGTGGACCCGTTCTGGAACATCGCGGCGGCGGGCGTGAAGGCGGCGGCGAAGGAGTTCGATGCCGACGCGGAAGTTCACATGCCGGCGAAGGGACTGGCCGATCAAGTCCGCATCATCGAAGCACAGCTCGCCTCGGGCGTGGACGGCATCGCGCTCAGTCCGATTGATGCGAAGAACCAGGTCGGACTGATCAACCAGGCGTGCGGCGTGACCAAAGTAATCACGCACGACTCGGACGCGCCGGACTCCAAGCGCCTCTGCTTCGTAGGCATGAACAATTACGCCGCCGGCCGCGCGGCGGGGAAGCTCGTGAAGGAAATCATTCCCAAGGGCGGCAAGGTGATGCTGTTCGTCGGACGTATGGAGACGCTGAACGCGCAGCAGCGGCGGCAGGGCATCATTGATGAATTGCTCGACCGTCCCGCGCAGCCGCTGGCGACGTTGAAAATTGATCCGCCCGGTTCGCCGCTCACCGGTTCACTTTACACCGTGGTGGACACGCGCACCGACAACGACGACCGCGTGCGCGCGCAGGCCAACGCCGAGGACGCCATTACCGCCTTCCCCGATCTCGCCTGCATGGTCGGCCTCTACGCCTACAACCCGCCCGCCTGCCTGCAAGCCCTCAAGGCCGCGAAGAAAAACGGCCAGATCAAACTCGTGGCCTTCGACGAACAGGACGCCACGCTCCAAGGCATCCTCGATGGCGACATCCACGGCACGGTCAGCCAGCAGCCTTACCTCTACGGCTATCACTCGGTGAAAATTCTCGCCGGCCTCGCGCGCGGCGATCAGTCCGTGCTGCCGAAGGACAACTTCCTCGAAGTCCCCATCGTACAGGTGCGAAAGGACAACGCGGCGAAGTTCCGCGAGGAGTTGAAGAAGTTGCAGAGCGGGCAATGAGGGCAATTAATTTTACCGCAGAAGCGCAGAGGGGCAGAGATGCAGAGAAAACAAAAAAGGTTTTTCCTCTCCTCCCCCTCTGCGTCCCTGCGTCTCTGCGCTAAAAACTTTATGCACGAAAACGAGATCAGCGGAATCATCGTGGACGCCGCCATCGAAGTTCACCGCGCACTTGGAGGGCCGGGCCTGCTGGAAGACATCTACGAGGAAGCGTTGGCTGAAGAACTCCGGCTACGCGGACTTTTAGTGGAGCGGCAGTTGCCCGTTCCAATCATTTACAAAGGCCGCACCTTGAGCCGTCCATTGCGCCTCGACTTGAAGGTTGAGCGGCTGGTGCTCGTGGACACCAAAGCCGTCATTCAGTGGAACCCCATCTTCGAGGCGCTGATGCGAACTTACCTGCACCTCTCCGGTCTGAAGCTCGGCCGCGTCATCAACTTCGGCGAACAGTTTGTGAAGAACGGCATCTTCCGGGTCGTGAACGGATTGATTGAACCGCCTCCAAGTTTTTAGCGACATGAACATCACCTTCGAGTTGTTGAAGATTTACCGCAGAGACGCAGAGGCGCAGAGGCGCAGAGAAAACAAAAAAGGTCTTTTCTGGCTTCCCCCTCTGCCTCTCTGCGCCTCTGCGCCTCTGCGCTAAAAAATGCCGCCCCTCCTCCAAATCGCATCCGTCTCGAAGCGTTTCCCCGGCGTGCTCGCGCTGGAGAATGTTTCGCTCACGCTCGCGCGCGGCGAGGTGCTGGCCGTCGTGGGCGAGAACGGCGCGGGCAAGAGCACGCTCATGAAAACCCTCGCCGGCGTGCAGACGCCGGACTCCGGCGAAATCCTGCTCGACGGGCGCGCCGTGGAAATTGATTCCGTGCGTGCAGCGCAGCGGCTCGGCATCGCGCTCATTCACCAGGAATTGAACCTCGCCGACAACCTCACCGTGGCGGCGAACATTTTTCTCGGGCGCGAACCACGGCGCGGATGGTTCATCCGGCGGCGCGCGACGGAGACCGGTTCGACGGCGGTGCTGGAACAAGTTGGCCTGGAAGTTTCCCCGCGCGCCCTCGTCAGCACGCTCTCGCTCGGGCGGCAGCAACTTGTCGAGATCGCCAAGGCGCTCTCGGCGCAAGCGCGCGTGCTCATCATGGACGAGCCGACGTCGTCGCTCTCGCAGCACGAGAGCGATGCACTGTTCCACGTCATCAAGGAACTCCGCGCGCGCGGCGTGAGCATCATCTACATCTCGCACCGCCTCGGCGAAGTGCAGGAACTCGCCGACCGCGTGGTGGTGTTGCGCGACGGCAGGAACGCCGGTGAACTGGTGCGTGAAGAAATCACTCACGACAACTTGGTGCGGCTGATGGTGGGGAGGAACTTTCAAAAAGCAGAAAACAGAAAACAGAAAACAGAAATGGGGACGGCGGCTTTGGCCGTTTGCGCGCTCCGCACCGCTGCACATCCACAACACGAACTGGACTTCTCGTTGCAGCCCGGCGAGATCGTCGGCGTGGCCGGACTCGTGGGCGCGGGGCGCACGGAAATGTTGCTCGCGCTCTTCGGTGTCGAGCCGGCGGCGGGCGGGGAAATTCTGCTGAACGGCATCGCGCAAAAGATTTCCAGCCCGCGCGACGCCATCGCCGCCGGACTCGCGCTCGTGCCGGAGGATCGCAAGCAGCAGGGCGTGATTCTCGAAATGGCCGTGCGCGAAAACCTGAGCCTTCCTTCACTGCGCCGCGACGCTCACGCCGGCTTCCGCGCCCCCGCCAGCGAACGCGCCATTGCCGATGAAATGGTCGCGAAGCTCGGCGTGAAGACCCCGAGCCAGCGCCAGTTCGTGCAGTTTCTCTCCGGCGGCAACCAGCAGAAAATCGTCATCGGCAAATGGCTGGCGCTGAAGCCTCGCGTGCTGCTGCTCGACGAACCGACGCGCGGCATTGACGTAGGCGCGAAGCAGGAAATCTACAAGCTCATCGAGCAGCTCGCTGCTGATGGCGTGGCCATTCTTTTCGTGTCGAGCGAGATGGAAGAAATCCTCCGCCTGAGCGACCGCGCCCTCGTCATGCACGAAGGCCGCATCACCGGAGAGTTGAAGCGTGAGGAGCTTTCCGAAGAAGCTGTAATGCAGTTGGCGACGGGGAAAACCATTTAACCAGTGGGCACTATATTTTTAACCGCAGAGACGCAGTGGGGCAGAGACGCAGAGGGGAAAGAAATTTTTCCTCTTCTCTGCTCCTCTGCGTCTCTGCGCCTCTGCGGTAAATCAATCACCCTCTCGCCCGAAGCGCCACGCACCACATCCCGATGAAAAAACTCCTCGGCATCTTCGGCCTGCTCGTCTTCGTCTGCGTGGTCACGGCGCTCAAGGAGCCGAACTTCCTCAGCGCCTACAACGTCGAGAACACCGTGCGCTGGACGGCGCTGTTCAGCCTCATCGCCATCGGCGTGTCCTTCGTCATCATCACGGGCGGCATCGATCTTTCCATCGGCTCGACCATCGGGCTGGTCGGCTCGCTGCTCGCATCATTGCTCACGGTCAAGGGCTGGAGCATCGGCGCGGCGCTCGCGACGGTCATGCTCGTCTCGCTCGGCATCGGACTCGCGCACGGACTGCTCATCACCAAGCTGCGGCTCCAGCCTTTCGTAGTGACGCTGTGCGGGCTGCTCATTTATCGCGGCCTGGCGCGCTTCATCACGGATGACCAGAGCCAGGGCTTCGGCAATGTGTTTGAAGGATTGCGCTCACTGGCGACGGGGAAAATCACTTTGCCCTTCGGCGGCTATGCCCTGCCCTACCCGCTGTTCATCATGGTGGCCGTCGGAATCCTCGCGGCCATTTTTCTGAACCGCACGATCTACGGCCGCTACCTGCTCGCGCTCGGGCGCAACGAAACCGCCGCGCGCTACAGCGGCATCAACACCGACGCCATGAAGATCATCGCCTACGTGATTTGCTCCGGACTGGCGGGCGTGGCGGGCATCCTCTTTTCGCTGAACTTGAACTCCGTGCAGCCCTCGGGCCTCGGGGAGTTCTACGAGCTTTACGCCATCGCGGGCGCGGTGCTGGGCGGGTGCAGCCTGCGCGGCGGCGAAGGTTCGATTGTCGGCGTCATCATCGGCAGCGCCGTGATGCGCGTGCTCTACAACTCGATCAACATCCTCCGCATCCCCACGCACTGGGAGTTCGCCATCATCGGCGCGGTGATTTTGTCCGGCGTGATTGTGGATGAACTCGTGAAGCGCGTCGCCGCCGGCCGTCGCTCAGCCCGTCCGTGAGAACAAGGTTTATTCACGCCCTCGACGGCTTCACAGGTTGAGGATACGGACAATGACGGCACCCGCTGTCGCAGCAAGACCCGCGCTGCAAGTGATACGCGGCGGTGAAAACCATGCGCCCAAATTCATCGAGGTAATAATCCTCGCCTTCGACAGGCGACGGCGCGGGAGCTTCCACGCGGAACTGTGTGGCGGATGACTCGCTGAAACGCACCAGACATTCCCGGCACAGGCACGCGCGATCCGGATGCGCCTCGGCCAGTTGCCGCTGCACTTCGGCGGGAATGGTGAACGCCTCGCACCAGCACGGCCCCTTGTAGGCGCAGCCGT
>JANNGC010000796.1:0-2842 GCA_031380445.1 Pedosphaera sp. | reverse complement strand
TTCGCCCAATCATTGAACGCGATGATGCGCGGCCAGTCGTAGCGCGCCTCCGAGCGCAGGATGGGCTTCGAGGGTTGCAGAACGGCGGTGGATGTGGGAGTGGCGGCGCCTGCTTGCGGCACGGCGGCGGGCGTTGGCGCGTCCGCGTTTCGCCCGGTCAATGGGTCGGTCGGCGTCTGAATCCTGACCGCCTCAACTGAAGGCGAGGTCGCCACGGGTGACGAAGACTTCCGCACTACGATCATGAGCGCGCCCCCAACCAGCAGGCAGGCGACGACAGCGATGGCTTTCTTCATAAATTGGTTTCGGGTGACCGGGCAGATTGAACTCGAAAATCACTCCTTTGGCAAACCCGCATCGGGCGGACCGCGTGATGGCTTGTCGTGTGCGCCTCATTCACGCCCACTCCAAAATCACCTTCCCCGACTGGCCGCTGATCATCGCGGCAAAGCCCTGCTCAAATTCCGTGTAGTGAAAGCGATGGGTGATGACCGGGCGGATGTCCAAGCCGCTCTCCAGCATCACGCTCATCTTGTACCACGTCTCGTACATCTCGCGGCCGTAGATGCCTTTGATGGTCAGCATGTTGAACACGACCTTGTTCCAGTCGATGGCGATCTGTTCCGACGGAATGCCGAGCATCGCGATTTTGCCGCCGTGCGCCATGGCTTCGATCATGTCGCGGAAGGCCTGCGGGTTGCCGGACATTTCCAGGCCCACGTCGAAGCCTTCCTTCATGCCGAGTTGTTCCTGCACTTCACGCAGGTTGCCGTTCTTCACGTTGTGCGTGACGATCGTTCCCATCTTCCGCGCCAGCGCGAGCCGGTAGTCGTTCACATCGGTGATGACGACATGGCGGGCGCCCGCGTGCTTCACGATGGCGGCGGCCATGATACCGATCGGGCCAGCGCCCGTGATCAACACGTCCTCACCCAGCACATCGAACGAGAGTGCGGTGTGAACGGCATTGCCAAACGGATCGAAAATGGCCGCGACTTCGCGGTCAATGTTCGGCTGGTGATGCCACACGTTCGTCATGGGCACGGAGATGAACTCAGCAAACGCCCCGGCGCGATTGACGCCGATGCCCTTGGTGTCCGCGCACAGATGGCGGCGCCCGGCGAGGCAGTTGCGGCAACGCCCGCAGACGACGTGGCCCTCGGCGCTCACGATGTCGCCGACGCGAAAGTCGTTCACGTTCGATCCAATCTCCACGACCTCGCCCACGAACTCATGGCCCACGACCATGGGCACGGGAATGGTCTTCTGCGCCCAGGCGTCCCATTTGTAGATGTGCAGGTCGGTGCCGCAGATGCCGGTCTTGTGGACGCGGATGAGCACGTCGTTGATGCCGGTGACGGGCACAGGCACATCCTGCAGCCAGAGGCCGGGCTTCGCTTCCGCTTTGACGAGGGCTTTCATGCTTTGATGTTCGGAACGGGCAAATCGCCTGTTGCCAAGGCGGGAAACGCCATCCAGTATCTTGGAAACAGTTCCGATAAACTAGAGAAGTGATTCCTGTATGCAAGAAGTATTTCCTGTATATCGAACGCTGACACCATGAGCGCCAAAGCAAAGAAGAGCACAGAAGCCCCGTCCGCCGGCCCAGCCGACGCCATCAACCGGCATCTCGGCGCGCGCGTGAAACAACTGCGCGCCCAGCGCGGCTGGTCCTTGGAGCAGCTCGCCACGGCCAGCGGTGTAAGCCGTTCCATGTTGAGCCAGATCGAGCGCGAGCAGGCCAATCCCACGCTGGCCGTCACGCTCCGCATCGCGCAGGCCTTCGGCATGAATCTCGGCGACCTGCTGGAAATGCCCGGCGCGACTTCCGCCGTCTCGGTCATCCGCGCGGAGGATCACGCGTTCCATTATCGCTCGGACAAATTCTGCCGCATCCGCACGCTCTCGCCGTTGAAGCTGGAGAAGGACGTGGAGTTCTACGAAGTGCAGTTGCAGCCCGGCGGCGCGCTGCGCAGTGCGCCGCACTTTGAAGGCACGCGCGAATTTCTCACCGTGCAAAAAGGCCAGGTCCGCGTGGAGTCGGCGGACGACAACGAAGTTCTCAATCCCGGCGACTCCGCCAGCTACCGCGCCGATGTGCCGCACGCCATCATCAACACCGGCAAGGGCGAGGCCGTGATCTTTCTCGTGGACATCTACCGTTGAGAAGAAGGTTCGTTTCTTGGCGGGCCGCGAATTTTTCGCTGCAACCCCTCGGCAAATCTGATTCGCTCATCTCATGCCGGTCAAAACCGTGTCAGGTCAGGGCGGCGATGCCGTCGTCCAGTTCTCCGTGTTCACCCCGAACCGCGTCGGGCGCTTGCACGAGGTCGTGAAGCTGCTCGCCTCGCGCGAGGTGCATGTCCTCGCGCTGACCGTGCTCGACACCACGGACAGTTCCATCCTGCGGCTCGTGGTGGATGATCCGGAGCGTGCCCACGACCTGTTGCAGGAGCACACCTTCGCCTTTACCGAGAGCCATCTGGTCGCGGTGGAAATGAGTTCGCCGCAGGAACTCGTGCGGCTGATGTCGGCGCTGCTGAGTGCGGAACTCAACATCCATTACCTCTACTCGTTCATCCCCAGTCCGGGCGGCAAATCCATCCTCGGCCTGAGCATGGATGATAACGAACTCGCCGAGCAGGTGCTCAAGCGCCATCAGTTCGTGCTCCTCAAGCAGTCCGACATTTCGCGCTGAACGTCCTGGCCTTTCCGCCGCCGGTGGATGCGCCGGGATCGTGGTCTTCGGAGTTCTTTCCGCTGCTTGATGGGCGCTCGCGCCCGGAGCGCGGGCTTTCCAGCCCGCAGCAATTTTTCGCCAACCGAACGCGCCAGAACTGGT
>JANNGC010000783.1:0-5271 GCA_031380445.1 Pedosphaera sp. | reverse complement strand
AACGGATTTTTCCTGCGCGGCCAGACGCGCGCGCTCTTCGATCAACACCCCATCGAAGCCCAGGTCACCGTGTCCGCGTGCATCGAAGCCTATCAGACCACCAGCGATCCGTTCTGGCTCGCGGAAGCCCGCCGCGCCTTCGAGTGGTTCCTCGGCCGCAACGATCTCGGCCTCGCGCTCTACGACGCCACCACCGGCGGCTGTCGCGATGGATTGCACATGGATCGCCTGAGCCAGAACCAAGGTGCCGAATCCACCCTCGCCTTCCTCCTCGCCCTCGCCGAGATGCAAGCGCTCCAGAACGCACTCACCAGTTTCAAGGAGCCGTCGGGGAAATAGCTGTCGCCGCACTAAATCTGCGGCGGAAAAAATATGGCCAAACTCAAATCGCCCGCCGTCCACGCCAAACGCATCGGCCCCACGCTGGTGCCGGATCGCGGGCGCGTATTGATGCGTCCGTTTCGTCCGACCACCGAGGACATTGCGCGGAGGATCGTGGCGCAGGTCATGGCGTTGTCGGAGGCGGAGGTGGCGCAGGCGCTCGGCGGCGTGATGGCGGAATTCGGCGACCGGCATCATGCGGTGGAGAAGTTTTTCTTGAACCGCTGCGCGCAGGTGCGTCCCCTCATCGCAAGCGGGAAAAATCTTTCTCCGAAACGCCAGTTGCTCATCGGCGCCTACTTCACGCACGAGTATTCGCCGGAGTCGGCGGCGCTGTTTAATCCGTCCATCGTCCCGCATCCGGATCAGCGAGGAGTGCCGCGCGGGGCGTTGCGGTTCATCATGAGTCTGCGGGCCACGGGCGAGGGGCATATTTCCTCGATCACGTTTCGGGAAGGCGTGGTCAGCGCGCAACATCGCGTCACGCTCACGCCGCCGGTGGAGTTCGCCACGGAGCCGGAGCGCGTGCCCAATGCGGCGTATGAAAAGGCGCTGTTCGCGCGCAAACTTCAGGAGCTGGGCGTCCAGAACAAGTTTTGCCGGAGCGTGCTCGATCAACTCGGCGATTCCTTCACGATGGAGGAACTGCGTCGGGTGCTGCCGTTCGAACGCCAGCACGCTGAACCCATCGACGCGGCGGCGGATCGCGCAGCGCGCGGCATCCTGCTGCTGGCGGAATCGAATTACGAAGTGCGCTTTGCAGAAGGCCAGCCGGTGTCGCAGCGCGTGATTTTTCCGTCGTCGCCCAGCCAGAGTAACGGCATCGAGGACGCGCGCTTCGTGCGCTTCGTGGATGATGACGGGACGGTGACCTACTACGCAACTTACACGGCGTATGACGGAAAAATGATTCTGCCGCAGTTGCTGGAGACGCGGGATTTTCTCCATTTCAAATTCATCACGCTGAACGGTCCGGCGGTGCAGAACAAAGGCATGGCGCTTTTCCCGCGCAAAATTGACGGGCGCTACGCGATGATCTCGCGGCAAGACGACGAGAACATTCTGATCATGTTCTCGGACAACATTCACTTCTGGTCGGAGCCGCAGTTGTTGCTCGCGCCGGAGCAGCCGTGGGAATTCATCAAGCTGGGCAACTGCGGCTCACCGATGGAGACGGAGGCGGGCTGGCTGGTGCTGAGTCACGGCGTGGGCGCGATGCGGAAGTATTGCATCGGCGCCTTCCTGCTCGACTTGCACGAGCCGACGCGCGTCATCGGCCGGCTGCGCGAACCGTTGCTCGCGCCGAACGAGGACGAGCGCGAGGGCTACGTGCCGAACGTGGTCTACACCTGCGGCGCGCTGCTCCACGGGCGCGAGTTGGTGGTTCCCTACGCCATGAGCGACTCGGCCACGAGCTTCGCCACCGTGTCGCTCGACAAACTGTTGCGGACGCTGCACTCGTCGCTCCAAAGAGAATGACGAAGACGGCAACAACAGCGCCTGGCTCGGCGAAGCAGGTCTCGCCGGAGCGGAGCATGAGTAACAGTGGCAGACCACTTGGGCCGCTGCGGCCAAAGATCGGTGACGGGAAAAACGTTTATGTCGAACGGGGCGGGCGAAAGCCTGTCCAACCCACAGCTTTGCCTGCGCTAAAACAAATCGACTACGACGTCGCCATCCTCGGTGGCGGCAGCGCGGGCTATGCGGCGGCACGGACGGCGACGGCGGGCGGGTTGCGCACGGTCGTCATTGAGGACGCCGAGGAAGTGGGCGGGCTGTGCATCCTGCGCGGCTGCATGCCGGCGAAGGCGCTGCTCTACGCTGCGGAAGTTCTGCACCACGCCCGTCATGCCGAGCCGTGGGGCATTCGCGCGGAGCAGGTGGGTTTTGATTTCGCGAAAGTCATGGCGCGCAAGGACGCGCTCATTCAGGAATTTGCCGACGAGCGGCGCGCTCAACTGGCGAGCGGCAAATTCAAATTCATCCGTGCTCACGCGAGTTTTCTCGATCCGCACACGGTGGCTCTGAGCAACGGCGCTTCGCTCACCGCCGCGCATTTCATCATCACCACCGGTTCCACAGTCGCGCCGCCGCCGCTGCCGCAGCTTCGCGACGCGGGCTATCTCACGAGCGACGACGTGATGAAGATGAAGCAGCTTCCGAAGTCTCTGATCGTGCTCGGCGGCGGCGCGGTGGCGGTGGAACTGGCGCAGTTCTTCGCGCGCTTCGATGTCAACGTCACGCTGCTCCAGCGCGGCGCGCATCTCCTCGGCGAGTTCGACACCGATGCGGCGATGGAGTTGGAAAACGTCTTCCGCCGCGAAGGCGTCAATCTTTTCACCAACACGGAACTGACCGGCGCAAGTCGCGACGGTTCACGCAAAACCATTTTGTTCCGGCAGCACGACCAGCCCGCGTCTGTGACGGCGGAGGAAATTCTGTTCGCCCTCGGGCGCGTGCCAAACACGGCCTCGCTGAATCTCGCGAAGGCCGGCGTCGCCACCGAGCGCGGACGCATCGTGGCGAATGAATTCATGCAGACGAGCGCGCCGCACATTTACACGGCGGGCGATTGCGCCGGGCCGCACGCCCTCGTGCATCTCGCCGTGCGACAGGGCGAAGTGGCGGCCCACAACATCGCGCACCGGAACGCTCCGCAGCGGATGGACGACCGGCTGTTGCTCGCGGTGATTTTTACCGAGCCGCAAGTCGCGTGCGTCGGCCTCACCGAGAAGACGGCGGCGGCGCGCGACCTTCCGTATCTCACCGCGCAACATCCGTTCCGCGACCACGGCAAGTCACTCATCATGGAAGCGCGGGATGGCTTCGTGAAGCTTCTCGCCGATCCGCAGTCGGGAGAAATTCTCGGCGGCGCGTGCGTCGGACCGGGCGGGGGCGAGTTGATCCACGAAATCGTCGTGGCGATGGCGAAGCGGATGACCGTCCACGAACTCGCGGCCCTGCCGCACTACCATCCCACGCTGGCCGAAATCTGGACCTATCCGGCGGAAGAACTGGCCGCACGCATCCCGATCTCGCAGCAGGGTAACACCCCATAGCACGGCCGGTGCGCTCGCGTAGCCTTGCCCCAGATCGCGACGGCAAATTGTTGCCGTCCAACACGAAAGAACATTTATGCATTCATTCTTCTCACCGCTGCTGGCCGACATCTACTGGGTGGGCGGCGGCTCCGTCGGCCTCATCCTGCTCATCGTCGTTATCGTGCTCCTGGTGCGCCGCTAAACGCACACCCTCATGATGAAAACTTTGTTCACCGCCGAAGCCATTTCCAAAGGCGCGCGTTCGGGGAGCGTCCACTCGCCGGATCAGTTGCTGGATGTCACGCTTGGCAATCCGTTGGAGAAGGGCCTTGAGAAGCGCGGCCCCAATCCCGAGTTGCTGTTCGCGGGCGCGTATTCCGCCTGCTACCACGGGGCGATCATCAACGCGGCCAAGAAGCTTGGCACGCCGGTCGTGGATTCCACAGTGCGAGCGCTGGTGAGCCTGATCGAGGACGACCAGGGCGGCTACCGCCTGGCGGTGGAACTGCACGCGCAACTGCCGGGTCTCGAATCCGCCCAGGCGCAACGCATCATGGAAGCCGCGCACCAAACCTGCCCGTACTCCAAAGCCTTGCGCGGCGACACGGACGTGAAGCTGGTCGTGGACGAGTCAGCGCCTCGCTGACGACGGAGAAAAAATTTATGAAAAACAAAACACTGCTGATTCTCACTCTCACCGCCGCCGCGTTCATCGTGGGTTGCGACAAACAGAAAGCGGCCATCGAAGAAAACAAGGAAGCCACCATCCACGCGATTGATACGCAAAAGACCGCCGTGGACGCCGCCGCCAAGGACGCGAAGAAACAAACGGACATCAACGCCACGCTCGACAAGGCCAAGATCGAAGCCGACAAGGTTTCCGAGCAGGCCCGGCTCGACGCGGACAAGAAGCGCGTGGACGCCGAGGCCCAGGTTGAAAAAGCCCGGGTGGATGCGCTGAAGAAGTAGCCGCACGGCGCGCAGAAGCGCGGCGCGTGAAAAACCAGGCGCGTCCCAGGACGCGGTAAGCGCCAGTCATTCCGGGCAGCCTCATTTGCCGCCGGGAATGGTTCAGCACTTCATCCGCCCGCCCGGCAAAATCTGGCAGACCGTTCCCGTGACGCTCGCCGGTTTCTCCGCCGCCGCGCGCTGCACGTAGTCCACGATTCGAGCGACATCATTTCCCGCCGCCCAGACTTCGCGCAGGAAATCCGCCGGAGCGATGCCGTGCTCGCGCAGGAAGGCGCGGTCGCCGCCGCAGCCATACATCAGGTCCGGCGGCATCTCGCCACGCAGCTTGGCTTGGGCCTTCTCGATGATGCGCGGGAGCCACTCGATGCCGGCCAGTTCCGCGCTCTTCGAGGGCAGCTTGTCCATGTCAATGACGCTCGTGCTGAGTCTGCCCTTTTGCACGACGAGGAAATAGTCACGCCGCACAGCGGTGACGAGCAGCGCCGTCTCCGCGCCCGGCTCGCCGCCGTGGAAAGTGTCCTCCACGAAATCAAAAAACTCCTGCGGCGTCGCGCCGATGGTTTTCAGGAACTCGCGCCCGCTCGCGCTGAACATGTTTTCCGCATCACGTTTCCCCGCGCGATACGCGTCGAGCGCGTCCGCGAAATGGTCGCCGAAAGTCTTGGCCCAGTTGTAATTGTCCATGCGCGCAAGAGAACACATCGGCGCGGAAAAATCCAAAAGGCAAATATCGCGGGCGATGCCTGAATTTATCGGAGGCGGCGGAGCGCGGGCTTTCCAGCCCGCAGCCAAGTTCTTACGTCGGGGGCGGAAGAACTTGCCGGCCCCGTTCTCCGTTTGACGGTGCGGCGGGCGGGAAAGCCCGGGCTCCGCCGCC
>JANNGC010000779.1:0-5278 GCA_031380445.1 Pedosphaera sp. | reverse complement strand
TCACTGGACGAAACGGCGCGGGCCGCTCGCCTCGGGCAACGCGAAGATCGACCTGTGGCCGGATGTTTCGGAACTCGGCGTGGACGAACGTTTTGCCACGGGGTTCACCAATACGCGCGGGCAAAAGATGGAGGTGTTCAGTTCGTTCAAGCGCGCCACGGTGCTGCGGCACTTCGAGTGGATGCGCGAGTACGGCATTGATGGCGCGTTCGTGCAGCGGTTCATCGTGGATGTGCAATCGCCGAAGGGGCTGGCGCACAACAACGCGGTGCTGAGCCATGTGCGCGAGGGCGCGAAACAGTCCGGCCGCACGTTCGTGGTGATGTATGACCTGAGCGGCCTCGGCAGCAACCGCATGGCGCAGGTGATGAACGACTGGCGCAGGCTCCGCTCCGAGTTGCGCGTGACGGACGACGCGGCGTATCTGAAGCATCACGGGAAACCATTGGTCGCTTTGTGGGGCATCGGCTTCAGCGACAACCGCCGCTACTCCATCGCCGAGTGCCGCGCGCTCGTGGAATTTTTCAAACGCGAAGGCTGCTCCGTGATGCTCGGTGTGCCGACGTATTGGCGGGAGTTGAAGAGTGATGCGCTCAAAGACTCCGCGCTCCACGACGTGATCAAACTCGCCGACGTGGTCAGCCCGTGGACGGTGGGCCGCTACAAGACGCAGGCGGAAGTGACGCGGCATGAGGAGAAGTTGTTGAAGCCTGACCTCGCGTGGTGCGCGGCGGCGAAGCTCGATTATCTGCCCGTCGTGTTCCCCGGTTTCAGTTGGCACAACATGCAAGGCGGCGCGCTCGACTACATCCCGCGCCGCAAAGGTGAGTTTCTTTGGTCGCAGTTCACTGCCGCCAAGCGCGCGGGCGCGCAGATGATTTACGTGGCGATGTTTGACGAGGTGGACGAGGGCACGGCGATCTTCAAATGCACGAACGACGTGCCGGTGGATGGGAAGTCGAAGTTCGTCACCTACGAAGGATTGCCGAGCGACTTCTATCTCAAGCTCACGGGCGCGGGCGGGAAGCTGTTGCGCGGGGAGATTCCGTTGAGCGAGAAGGTGCCGGTGCTGAAGTAGGGCGGTGGAATCCTGCTTTTCCTCGCGCGGCGCGCTGCTACTCTCCGTCGCGTTCACCAAAGGAAAATTATGCGCCATCTCGCCACGCTTTTATTTTGCGCCGCCGCGCTCCAGGCCGCGCCGCTCACGCTTGTCACCAATGTTGAAGTCCAGCCGCTGCACGCGCAGGTCACGCGTGTGCAGCAGGCGCTCGCGCATCTCGGCGCGCCGTTGAGCGCGGAGGAAATCAAACAGCTCGACGCCGCGCCGTCGCTGCCCGCCGCGCTGGCCGTCGAGCGGATGCAGACGATTCTGGATCGTCACGCTCTCTTTGGCGTGAACATCAATCCCGAGATGCGCGTGAAGGTTTTGCGCGGCGAGGCGAAGGCCGAACTCGACGAGCAAGGCTGGCGTATCTTCCTCGTGAAAGTGGAGAATGCGGCCGGCACCACCGCGCCGCTCAAGGCCGTCAGCCCGAACGCGCAGCGGCTGCATAATTCTCCCGCCGCCGAGGTGGCGAACCGCTGGCTCGACCTCGCGATGTTCGACGTGCAGCCGCTGAATCCCACGCTCAGCGGACTCGCGCTTGAATACCGCATCATTCAGATCCACAGCCGCGACGCGGGGCAGCGCGAGGGCAAGTTTTCTTTCAACGTCGGGCAGGGGACGCAGGATATTGGCTTTCGCAATGAGGTGGACGTGCTGTTCCATTGCCGCCCCACGCGTGAGATCACCTTCCGCGTGCGCGACGACAAGGGCGAGCCGACGACGGCGGCGTTCTTGATCCGCGACCGCTGGGGCAGAATTTATCCCGCGCTCTCGAAACGCCTCGCGCCGGATTTCGCGTTTCAATCGCAAGTGTACCGCGCGGACGGCGAGAAGGTGAAACTGCCGGACGGCACCTACAGCATTGAGCTGTCGCGCGGCCCGGAATCCGTGCGCAAGGAATTCGCCTACACCATCAAACCCGACACGCGCGAACTCAGCTTCCAGGCCGAGCGGTGGATTGATCCGGCGGCGACCGGTTGGTGGTCAGGCGACCATCACATTCACGCGGCGGGCTGTTCGCATTACACGAAGCCCACGGAGGGCGTCTTCGCCGAGCACATGATTCGCCACTGCAAAGGCGAGGACTTGAAGATTGGCGCGAACCTGACGTGGGGGCCGTGCTTTGATTTTCAGAAACGGTTTTTCTGCGGCGCGGTGGACAAGGTTTCCGAGTATCCCTACCTGCTGCGCTACGACATCGAGGTCAGCGGTTTCGGCTCGCACCAGAGCGGACATCTCGTGCTGCTGCGATTGAAAGAGCAGATTTATCCCGGCGGCAAATCAGATGAGCACTGGCCCACGCTCGGGCTGAATACGTTGAAGTGGGCGAAGAAGCAGGGCGCGGTCACCGGCCCGGCGCACTCGGGCAGCGGCCTGCAATTCCCTGAGAAGACTTTGCCCAGCTACACCGTGCCGAAATACGACGGCATCGGCGCGAACGAGTTCATCGTGGACATCACGCATGACGTGCCGGGGCCGGACGGCCAATTGGTTCCCGCCATTGATTTCACTTCCACCGTGGACACCGATCCGTACGCGGAATTGAACATGTGGTATCACAGCCTGAACGCGGGTTTCCGCGTGCGCATCAGCGGCGAGACGGATTTCCCGTGCATCTACGGCGAGCGTGTCGGCCTCGGACGCAGCTACGTGAAGCTCGACGGCAAGCTGACCTACGACGACTGGTGCGAAGGCATCCGCCTCGGTCGCGCCTACGTGAGCGATGGCTACAGCCACATCCTCGATTTCAAGGTGAACGGCGTGGCGATGGGAGAGCAGGGGAGCGAGGTAAAGATGACGGAGACGGATCTCCCGAAAGAAGGATTGCCATCTGGAGCCAAGAAATTTGCTGTTCGCGCCACCGCCAAGATCGCCGCGCTGCTCGACGAAGCGCCGTTCGAGTACGCGAAGAATCGTTTCCAGTGGACCATTGAAAAAGCGCGCATTGGTCAGACCCGCACCGTGCCGGTGGAACTGATCGTCAATGGCCACGTCGTGGCGAAGAAGGAAATCGTGGCGGACGGCAAGGAGCAGAACATCACCTTCGACACGAAGATCGAGAAAAGCAGTTGGGTCGCCCTCCGCATTCTCCCCTCCTCGCACAGCAACCCCGTCTGGCTGACCGTGGACAACAAACCCATCCGCGAGCGCCAGAGTCTGGAATGGTGCCTGAAAGGCGTGGACCAATGCTGGTCGCAGAAGAAACGCACCTACGCCGCCAGCGAAATGAGCGACGCCGTGGCCGCCTACGATCATGCGCGGAAAATTTACCAGCAGCGTCTGGCGGAAGCGCGCGAGTGATTTCGGGGCGCCGGCGGTGAAAAATAAAACCGGCGTCCCGGATTTCTCCAGAACGCCGGCTCTACTGAGAGCGGGAATTACTTCGTGCCGAGGATCGCGTCCTTCGCGGCCTTGGCCACGCGGAACTTCACCACGCGCTTCGCGGCGATCTTGATCGTCTCGCCGGTCGCCGGGTTGCGGCCCATGCGCGCCTTGCGGTTCACGAGCACCAGCTTGCCGAGGCCCGGCAGCGTGAAGCTGTTCTTCGCATTTTTGTACGCGAGCTCCACGATGGAAGCGATGATTTCGGTGGCCTGCTTTTTGGTCAGACCGTTTTTCTCGGCGACTGCGGCCGCGATTTGTGACTTAGAGAGTGCTTTTGCCATAATGTTTTTTTAGTTACTGCGACGCGGAGTAAAGCGACGCCCTTCGCGCGTGCCAAGGGAAAAAACCAATGAAACAAGGGGCGTTCTGCCGGTCGGAAACGGGACTCAATTCACGTTGCGCGATTCCCCAGCTTGAACAACCGCGCGCGCGAATCGGTCAGAGAGGCGCATGGTGCAAAAAAAAATGTGCAGTGAAAATGTGCGGCCCAGACTTCGCGCATGGTGCGCGGTGGCGATGCTGATGTGCGCTGACGTGAGCGCATCGGGCGCAGACGCGCGGCTGATCGCGTCGGCGGAAAAGGGCTGGCCGCAATTTCGCGGGCCGCGCCGCGACGGCCTCAGCGACGAACGCGGCCTGCTCGCGCAATGGCCGGAAAGTGGGCCACGCGCCGTGTGGTCGATCACAAATCTCGGACGCGGCTTTTCCTCGCCGGTGATTTCTGACGGACGGCTTATCATCACGGGCGACTTCAACGAGCATCTCGTGTTGATGGCTTTTGATCTGGAAAGCCGCCCGCTCTGGCGCGCAACGAATGGTGCGAACTGGCGGGACCCTTATCCCGGTGCGCGATCCACGCCCACGTTCAGCGGCGGAAAATTGTTTCACCAGAACGCGCATGGCCGCGTGGTCAGTCTCGATGCCGCCACTGGTCGCGAAGTGTGGTCGGTGGACGTGCGGAAACAATTTGGCGGCAGCAACATCACCTGGGGTCTCAGCGAGTGCCTGCTCGTGGATGAACGCGCGGTGTTCGTGACCGCAGGCGGCCGCGAGGCGCTGGTCGTGGCGCTGAACAAAACCAACGGCGCGGTGTTGTGGAAGAGTCCGCCGTTCCATGACGCCGCGCGCGAGGGCGTGGTGGAGAACGCCAGTTATGTTTCGCCGATTCTCGTGCAGTTCGGTGCGCGGCGTTTGCTCATCGGCGCGTCGTTGCGCCACTTGTACGGCGTGGATGCCGACACCGGCGCGCGCCAATGGACGCAGCCCATGCCCACGTCCTACTCCGTGCTCGCGATGATGCCCGCGCTCGTCGGCGATGCCGTCTTCATGAGCGCGCCGCACGGCAAAGGCGGACGGCTCTGGCGTTTGAAGGAAAGCGTCGGTTCCGTCAGCGCCGAAGAAGTCTGGCGCACCACGCTCGACACCTGTCAGGGCAGCGTGGTGGCGCGCGACGGAAAAATCTTCGGCTCCTTTTATCCCGGGCGCAAAGGCTGGGCCGCCGTGGATGCCAGCAACGGCAGCGTGCTTTACCAGGCTTCCGACTTCGTAAAAGGCGCGGTGCTCCACGCGGACGAACGTCTTTACGCGCTCAGCGAAGACGGCTGGATGTTGCTGCTCGAACCGCAGGCCACAGAGTTCGCCGTGCGCGGAAAATTCCGTTTCACCACCGCGCGCGGGAACGACGCCTGGGCGCACCCGGTCATTCTCAACGGCCGCCTCTTCCTCCGCTATCACGACACGCTGACCTGCTACGACGTGCGGCGGTGAGTCGGAGCGCGGACCGCCGAG
>JANNGC010000773.1:0-1762 GCA_031380445.1 Pedosphaera sp. | reverse complement strand
CCGGCGGCAGGTCCACCAGTTCCAGTTCCGCGCGGTCGAGAACGGAATCCGGCACGGTCTCCTGAATCGTCGCGCCCGTCACTTCGCGGACGATCTCGGCGCGGCTTTCGACGTGCTGGACGTTGAGCGTGGTGAGCACGTTGATGCCCGCGTCGAGCAGTTCCTGCACGTCATGCCAGCGCTTGGGATGGCGCGAGCCAGGCACGTTGGTGTGGGCGAGCTCATCCACGAGCGCGACTTGCGGACGGCGGGCCAGCACGGCGTCGAGGTCCATCTCGGTGAGCGTCACGCCGCGATGTTCGACGGCGCGGCGCGGCACCGTGGGTAGGCCTTCCGTGAGCGCGTCCGTCTCCTTCCGTCCGTGGGTCTCGACGTAACCGATGACGATGTCGCGCCCCGCCTTCAGTTCGCGCTGCGCCGCTTCGAGCATGGCGTAGGTCTTGCCCACGCCGGGGCACATGCCGAGAAAGACCTTGAGCTTGCCGCGCTTCCTTGCGGCTTCCTCGCGCTGAATCGAACTTAGCAGCGCATCGGGATTGGGGCGGTCGAGTTCCGGCACGAGGCTATTTAAGCGAATCCAACGCGAGATTCAGTCCTAAAACATTTACGCCCGGCTCACCGAGAAAGCCAAGGCCGCCGTTGTCCGTGTGGGCGCGGATGAGTCCGCCAACTTTGCCCGCGCTCAGATTGCGCGCCTTGGCGACGCGCGCGGTTTGCAGTTCCGCGTTGCGCAGGCTGATGTGCGGGTCGAGTCCGCTGCCGGAGGCGGTCACGGCGTCGGCGGGGACGGCTTCGGTTTCCTTCAAGCCGTTGGTTGTGCGGTAGGCCGCAACACGTTCCTTGATCGCATCGTTCAGCTTCTGCGAAGTCGGGCCCAGGTTGCTGCCGCTGGAATTGGCGGCATCGTAGCCGTTCGCGCCCGCAGCCGAGGGGCGCGGGTGGAAATACTTTTCTCCGGTGAAGCCTTGGCCGAGAAGTTTCGAGCCAACAACGGTTCCCTTCGCGTCGGTGATGAGGCTTCCGTTGGCCTTTTCGGAGAAGGCGACTTGGGCGATGCCGAAGACAACAATCGGGTAGATGCCGCAGCAGACGACGGCGAGGACGAGGGTCGCCATCACGGCACCGCGAATTTCAGAGAGGAGATTTTTCATAGGCTTAAACAAACTTCAAAGTGGTGATGATGACATCAATGGCCTTGATGCCGACGAACGGGATGATGATGCCGCCGAGCCCGTAGATGAGCAGGTTGCGCTGGAGAATCGCCAGCGCACCAATCGGTTTGTAGGCAACGCCGCGCAAGGCCAGCGGGATGAGGGCGACGATGACGAGTGCGTTGAAGATGATGGCACTCAGGATGGCGCTCTTCGGTGAGGCGAGGTGCATGATGTTCAGTGCCGCGATGGCCGGGAACGTCGCCATGAGCATCGCGGGAATGATGGCGAAGTATTTCGCGATGTCGTTGGCGATGCTGAACGTGGTCAGCGAACCGCGGGTCATCAGGAGTTGTTTTCCGATCTCGACGATCTCGATCAGCTTCGTGGGATTGCTGTCGAGGTCCACCATGTTACCGGCTTCGCGCGCGGCCTGCGTGCCGGTGTTCATCGCCACGCCCACATCAGCTTGGGCGAGCGCGGGCGCGTCGTTGGTGCCGTCGCCGGTCATGGCGACGAGATGGCCTTTGGCTTGTTCCTCGCGGATGCGAGCGAGTTTGTCCTCAGGCTTGGCCTCGGCCATGAAATCATCGACGCCGGCTTCGGCGGCG
>JANNGC010000740.1:0-3029 GCA_031380445.1 Pedosphaera sp. | reverse complement strand
GTCGCCCACGGGAACTTTCCAGTTCGTGAAATCCTTGCCGTTGAACAGCGCGGTGAAACCGGCGGGCGGCTCGTTGTCTGCCGCGCGCAGCGGCGTGAGCGCGAGCAACGATCCGAGTGCAAGGAGGACGGCGAACCTGATGGTGTCAGAAGTTTTCATGGTGTGACCGCGATAAGAGCCGATCCCGCTGCGCGGCGCAACAGCGGTGAGGTGGCAGCGTGCCCCCGGGGGCACGTTGAAACTTTTCTTCCCCTCCGCTGCCTTCCGCTCCAGCCTTCCGCCATGAGCACCCATGTGAAACCTATTCCCGACGGCTATCCGGTCATCGCCCCTTATCTGATAATCCCCGGCGCAGCCCGGGCGCTGGAGTTCTACAAAGAAGCCTTTGGCGCGAAGGAGCGGATGCGCCTGGAAATGCCCGGCGGCGTCATCGGCCACGCGGAGATTCAACTCGGCGATTCCGTGGTGATGATGGCCGATGAATTTCCACAGATGGGCATTCAAGGCCCGGCCAAATACGGCGGCTCGCCCGTGAGCCTGCACCTCTACGTCAAGGACGTGGACGCGGTGGTGGCGAAGGCCGTCGCGCTCGGCGCAACCGTGACGCGCGCGGTAGCGAACCAGTTCTACGGCGACCGCTCCGGCACCATCACCGATCCGTTCGGCCACATCTGGAATGTCGCCACGCATGTCGAGGACGTGTCGCACGAGGAGACTGCGCAGCGCGCGGGGCAGCAGGGCAAGGAGTGTTGAAACTTTTGTCTGATGCTCCCGAGCGGCTGGAGCGCGGCGTTCACGCCGCTTTATTGTTCGCACGCACCGCGAGCAACGAACGCCCGGGCGTTGTCCACGTTGAAGCGGCATAAATGCCGCGCTCCGATCACCGCGCGCGGGATTTAATCGTCATTTCATATTCGCGCGACCACAGTGCCGCCGTGCGAATCCTCGTGGTTGAAGACGAACCCAAGGTCGCCCGCTTTCTCGAACGCGGGTTGCGCCAGCAATCGTATGCCGTGGATGTCGCCAACGACGGCGACGAGGGACTGCAACTCGCGGGCGACCACGAATACGATCTCATCGTGCTGGATGTGATGCTGCCGAAGCGGAACGGCTTCGAGGTGCTGAAGGAGTTACGCGCCGCGCGGCAGGATACGCGGGTGCTGATGTTGACGGCGCGCGACGGTCTGGCGGATCGGGTGCGCGGACTCGATCTCGGCGCGGATGATTATCTCGTGAAGCCCTTCGACCTCGACGAATTTCTCGCCCGCGTGCGTGCGCTCCTGCGCCGGGCCGCGACGGAAGCCCCGCTACTTTTGAGCTACGCAGACTTGAAACTGGACCCGAGGACGCGCCGCGTTCACCGGGGCGGCCAGCCGATTGAACTGACCGCGAAGCCGTTCGCGATTCTCGATCTGTTGCTGCGCCGCGCGGGCCAGGTCGTGAGCCGGGCGGAACTGGCGGAACACGTCTGGGACCGCTTCTTCGATCCGTTCAGCAACGTGATTGATGTGACCATGCACCAGTTGCGCGAGAAGGTGGATCGCGGCACCGGCCCGCGCCTGATTCACACCGTGCGCGGCGTGGGCTACGTGCTGCGCGTCGAGAAGGGAGCGTCCTGATGCGCCGATGGTTGATGACCGGATGTGCGCTGCTCGCGCTGGCGCTGCTGGCGTGGAGCGCGTGGCTCACGCACCAGACCAACCGGCGGGAGCGCGCCCGCGAGGAGCACGTTCTGGCCCTCGAAGCGGAGCGCATTGCGAAACACCTCGACGCCTGGAAGCCCCAACTGGACAACGCCACGCTCCGGCTCTTGAACTATCAACGCCTCCAGATTCGCATCATGCTCTACGACCTCTCCGGGTGGGAAATCGGGCGGCCTCGCGGCACCCATCCCGCCCTGCATCTCAACGAGCACGCGCCGCGGCTGGCCTGGCCGGGATTGTGGCGGCCCATGTATGGGGAGACACCGCCACCGCCCTACACGGACCGGCAGATTGATGAATTGCTCGCCCATGCCCCGACCCGCAACCGGCTGTTCGCGAGCAACGTGGTGGGCGGCGTCTGGATTTCGGAGATGAAACCTCGGACGGACCAGAAAGTCCTCGTGGCCACGACGCCGGTGGCGACGTTTGACCCGAAGGAGCGGCGCACGTTTGTGAGCGCGTGGGTCCAGGCCGTGGTGGCTCTGGAGGAGATCGAACGGCCCGCGCGCGAGCGGTGGATCGGCTGGCTGTTCACCGCCCTGGTGATGGGGGCGCTGTTCGCAGGGGCCATGTGGCTGTCGGCGCGGCAGAGCCGGGCCTTGCAAGCCACCGCCGCCGTGGCCGAACAGATTCCCCTCGACCGCCTGGCCGTCACGCGGTTGCCGGAACCGCTGGACGATCCCGATGCGTGCCGGCTGGTCCGGGCGTGCAACCGCCTCTTGGAAAAAGTGGCGGAGGCGCATGTCGCGCAACAACGCTTCGTCGCCGATGCCGCGCATGAGTTGCGCACGCCGCTGACCATTCTGCGCGGCGAAATCCAGGTCGCGATGCGCGAACCGAAGAACCATCCGTTCCTCATCGAAACGCTGCGCAGCAATCTCGACGAGGCCGTGCATCTCAGCCGCCTCGTGGACAGTTTGCTCACGCTCGCGCGCGCGGACGCGGGGCAGGTGCTCGTCGCACGCGAGCCGGTGGCGTTGGCTCCGGTGCTGCGTGCGACCATCGGCAAATTGGAAACGATGGCGGCGGAGCGTCAGGTGCGGCTGGAATTTTCCACCGACGAAAATGCGGAGAGCGTGATGGTCAGCGGCGATGCCATCGCGCTGGAGCGAATCATCCGCAACCTCGTGGAGAACGCCGTGAAACATTCCCCCGCCGACCACGCCGTGCGCGTGACGCTCGCGGCCACGGCGGAGCGGATTCAATGCTCCGTCACGGATCGCGGCATCGGCATTCCGCCGGAACATCTGCCGAAACTCTTCGACCGCTTCTACCGAGTGGATGCCGCACGTCGCCGCACCGAGGGCGGCGCAGGCCTCGGCCTCG
>JANNGC010000713.1:0-4107 GCA_031380445.1 Pedosphaera sp. | reverse complement strand
GGGAGAGAACGATCACAGCGTGCCGATGAAGCTAGCGCGTCGGTGAAAATCGGCATCAGGTAATCAATGCCTAGCTTCGAAGGCTTCATCAGTTTCGGATCGTAAAGGTCCGGGTGCATCTTGCGCGCGTGAATCAAGCCCCAGCGATCCCGGAAGCGGTTCGCATCGAAGCCTTCAACGTGAAAGCCCTTCGTGGTGTTGTACTGAAGAACAGAGACGGCATTGTTCTGTCCGTCGATGAGCAGTTCGACAGCTTTGGCTCCCAGTTGCGCTGCGTAGAAACGGTCGAAAAGAATGGGGCGTCCGCCGCGTTGCGTGTGGCCGACTTTACGGGTGAAGATCGCTTCCTTGGCAGAATCACCGCGTCGGTAGAGTTGGAAATACTTGTCGCCGATCATCTGGATGAGCTTGGCGCGCAAGGCTTCCGCCGCGCCCGTCAGCGCCACATTCCCAGCCGGGTCGGTGGTCTTCGTCTCCGCGCCGAGGTCGCGGCCCTGCTCGTCCACGATGCCCTCGCCGCAGACAATGACGACGTTCTTCTGCAAGTCGTAGAGGTGCTTCACTTTCTCGACGAGATGTTCCAAGTCGAGCGCGTGCTCCGGAACGAGAAGGATGTCGGGCCGGCCGTACGCGGTGCCGAGCGCGATGTAGCCGGAGTGGCGGCCCATCACTTCGATGATGGCAATGCGACGATGACTCTCCGCCGTGGTGCGAATGCGCTCGACGCCGGACGCGGAAACAAAGACCGCCGTGGCGTAGCCGGGCGTGGCGTAATTGACGAGATGGTTGAGATCGAAAACGGCGTTGAGCGGCGCGCGCTTGTAGCGGAAGCCGCCTTTCGCGGTCGCGTCGTTCACGCGCACGAATTCGTTCGGCTCGCTCGGATAGTTCAAGCCGAGATCGTTATCAATCGTCTTGGGTGCGAGCACCACGGGCAGGCGCTCGGCAAGTGGTTGCAAGCCGTTGAGCGTGCCGTCGCCGCCGATGCAAATGAGTCCTTCGATGCCGAGCTTTTTGAGACGCGAGACAACCATGTCTAGGTCGTCCTTCTTTTCGGGATCCACGAAGTCGCGCGAGGAGCCGATGAGCGTGCCGCCTTTCGTGGGGTCGAGTTCGGGAATGTCCTGGTAAAGCGGGTTGAGAAAAACGTGTGGGACGCGCGGATTGAAGAGCGAGTTGAAGCCTTTGATGAGGCCGACGATTTCGACCTTGAGCTGATTGGCGCGCGTGACCGCGCCGTGAATCGTCGCGTTCAAGGCCGGCGTGTCGCCGCCTGCGGTGAGGATGCCGATGCGTTTCATGTGGCTTTGGGGTTGCGGTTGAACCAGCGCAGCGCGCGGAAGAAGCAGAAGCCAATCACGCCGACGGCCAGCAGAGTGCCGAGATGATCCGCACTGATCAGAAGATGCGCAGGTGGAACTTCGCCCGGACCGTGGCCGGGGTGCGCCTGGGCGGGCAGCGCCGATAGCTGACAGCCAATCGCCAACAGCGACGCGGGCAAATGGAGTGAACGCTTCATACCGTCAAATGCTGCTTCACGATTTCGTTGTTGAGTTCTGGAATGGTTCCTTTGGCGACGACCGCTCCGCGATCCAGAATGTAGAAGCGGTCGCCGACATCCACGCAGAAATCGAGATACTGCTCGACGAGCAGGATGCCAATCTGCCCTTCCTTCTTGAGCAGCTTGATGGCGTCGCCGATTTCCTCGACGCGCTTCTCGGCGTCCGGCTCGCCGCCGAGTCCGTGGGCGCGGAGCTTTTTGATGGTCTCGCCGATCTGGTCGATGATGTTCGGCTGAATGCCTTCCGTCGGCTCGTCGAGCAGCAGCACTTTCGGATTCGTCAGCAACGCACGACCAATCGCCAGTTGCTGCTGCTGGCCACCGCTCAAGACGCCGCCTTTGCGCTGGGTCATTTCCTTCAACACGGGGAACAGCGTGAAGACGCGATCCACTTCGCCGTTGAGTTTGATGCCTTGGGCGATGGCACCGATGCGGAGGTTTTCCCACACGGTAAGATTCGGAAAAATGTCGCGGCCTTGCGGCACGTAGCCAATGCCGCTGCGCGCGCGGGCGTCGGGTCGGGCGCTGCCGAGTTGCGCGTCGCCAAGTTGCACGGAACCGCTGTCGAGCTTCACGAGGCCGGTGGTGGCTTTGAGCGTGGTGGTTTTCCCAACGCCATTGCGGCCCATGAGGCAGACGACTTCGCCGGGCGAGACGGTGAGGCTGATATCGCGAAGGATGCGCGAGCCATCGTAACTGACGTGGAGGTTGGAGAGGGTTAGCATGGCGTCAGTGCTTCTTCTTCCTCCCGAGATAAACCTCAATCACCCGCTCGTTGTTCTGCACTTCGTCCACCGTGCCTTCGCAAAGCATGTGGCCTTGATGCAGCACGGTGACTTTGCGCGCGATCTGCCGGACGAACACCATGTCGTGCTCGATCACGATGATGCTGTGTTTGCCCGCGAGGCTCATGAGCAACTCGCCGGTCTTCGCGGTTTCCTCGTCGGTCATGCCGGCGGCGGGTTCGTCCACGAGCAGGAGCTTGGGGTTCTGCGCCAGGAGCATTCCGATTTCAAGCCACTGCTTTTGGCCGTGGGCCAGCACGCCGGCTTTGGACTGCGCCTTGTCGGTGAGGCCGACGATCTTGAGAACTTCGTGAATGCGATCCTTCTGCGCGGGCGAGATGCGGGAGAAGAGCGTGCTGAGGACGCTGCGGCTGCCTTCGAGCGAGAGCCAGACGTTCTCGAACACGGTGTGGTCAATGTAAACCGACGGCGTTTGAAATTTCCGACCAATGCCGAGTCGGTTGATCTGGTACTCGTTCAGGCGGGTGAGGTCGGTGCTGCGCTGATACTCGACCTTGCCTTTGTCGGGCCGCGTGCGTCCGGTGATGATGTCCATCATCGTGCTTTTGCCCGCGCCGTTCGGCCCGATGATGACGCGCAACTCGCCTTCATCCATGTAGAAGTTCAGATCGTTGATGGCTTTGAAGCCATCGAACGTCTTGTTCACGCCTTCGAGCGTGAGGATGAAATTTTTCTGCGTCATTCCTTGATCACGGGTTCGGGAATCGTGGCCACGGTCGCCGGCTTCGGGGTGAACTTGTTCTTCAAATCCATGAGTTGCTTCGGCAGGCCAATCAAACCTTTCGGCATGAACAGCGTGGCGAAGATGAAGAGGCCGCCGAGGATGTAGGGCCATTGCTCGGCGAACGAATGCGTGGCGTAGCTCTTGAGCGCGTTGCAGCCAATCGCGCCGAGGATGGGACCGAGTAGATTGCCGCGTCCACCCACCGCGCACCACACGACGGCTTCCAGCGATTTGTCCGGCGCCATCTCGCTGGGGTTGATGATGCCGACTTGCGGCACGAACAGCGCGCCGCCCAGACCGCAGATGATGCCGGAGAGCACGAAGACGAAGAGTTTGAAATTCGCCGTGGCGTAGCCGGAGAAAAGCACGCGGTTCTCGCTGTCACGAATGGCGCGTTGGATGAGGCCGAACTTTGTCGAGGTCAGCCAGCGACAGACGAGATACACGCTGAGTAGCAACACAACGGACGCGATGAACAACGCGCGCTTCGTCGCGGCGCTGTTGACCTCGTAACCGAGGATGAATTTGAAATCCGTCAGGCCGTTGTTGCCGCCGAAGGTGAAGTCGTTGCGGAAGAACATCAGCATGGCGGCGTAGGTCAACGCCTGGCTGAGGATGGAAAAATACACGCCCTTGATGCGCGAACGGAACGCGAGCCAGCCGAAGATGAACGACACCGCCGCCGGCACGACGAAGACCATGAGCACGGCGAAGCCAAAACTCTTGAACGGAATCCAGTGCGGCGGGAGACCGCCCGACTCGGGGAATCGCTTCACGAATTCGAGGAAGACCATGAAGTCGGGGAGGTCGGTTTTGTATTGGCCGAGTTTGCCGATCATCAGCATCAGGTGCATACCGAGGCAGTAGCCGCCCAGTGAGAAGAACAGCGCCTGGCCGAGACTGAGCAGGCCGGTGTAGCCCCAGAGCAGGTTCACGCCGACGGCGAGCACCGAGTAGCAGAGATATTTGCCATAGAGAGTGAGGGTGAAATTGCTGACGTGAAAGAAACTGTCCGG
>JANNGC010000702.1:0-8391 GCA_031380445.1 Pedosphaera sp. | reverse complement strand
AACATCCCGCGCGTGCTGCCGAAGAACTGCGACGTGGTCATCCACAAAGGCTCGTGGGACATGCTGCCGATTTTCAAAATCATCAACGAGCGCAGCGGCGTGCCGGAGCAGGAGCTGTATCAGGTTTTCAACATGGGCATCGGCATGGTCGTTGTCGTGGCGAACGAAGCGGCGCACAACGTCCTCGGCGCGATTCGCACGGCGGGGCATGACGCGTGGACGATTGGCGAAGTCGTGGCCGGCACCGGCCTGTCGCGCGTGGAATAACGGTCATGCCCACCGACGAAAAATCCAACACCAGCGGGCTGTTCCACATCGCCAGCTACGCCGCAGCGCTGGCCTTCGGCGTGATGGTGGCGACGCTGTTCGCGCTGGAGCGCACGCCGATTGGACTGACCTTCAAGCTCAACGCTGCCGCCGTCATTTCGTTCCTCGTCGCCGCTCCGGTGACATTTTTTTACTGGCGGCTCATCGCGCGCATGGCGACCCAGCGCGCACCGGAGCAGCAGCGCAAGAAGTTCATCGTATTCTCCATCGGCTTGCTGCTCATCGGGGTCATGGCGTTTCTCTATCCGCTGAAATTTGTTCCGGAGGAGAAGCGCAAGGATGTCTTTGTCGGACTGGCCTTGGCTTTTGGCTGCATCGGCGGTGTGGGTTTGGTGATGTTGAAGGTGCGGAGATTCTTGGAGGCGGATTTGAAGACTTCGGAGGACAACGACCGGCACGGTAAGCAGCCGTGAAATGGTTCAGGCCTGAAAGGCCGTTCAGAAATTAGCCGGTGGCGTGAGCCACCGGAGGCTTCGGCGGGGGCATTAGCCCAGAAGGGGCGAAACAAATTTTTGGAAACTGTGCCGCCCCTCCGGGGCTTTTCCTCATTCACGCTGGCACCGGTGGCTCACGCCACCGGCTAATTTCCGACCGGCCCTCCGGGCCTCGTGATTTGTTTCCGCTCCGTCGCTGCCAGATAAATTCCCGCGAGAATGATCGCGCCGCCCAGCGCCTTGCCCCAAGTCAGCGCCTCGCCCAACAGCCACCACGCGAGCAGCGATCCGATCACCGGTTCGCCGAGCAAACACACCGCGATGAAACCCGCGCTGAAGTATTTCGCCGCCCAGTTGTAACTGCTGTGGCCGAGATGCTGGTTGATCAGCGCCATGCCGAACAACGCGCCCCACGTCATCGCATTGAAACCGGTTGCGGGCAAACCCGCCGCGAACACGCACGCCCAGAGCAGCACGGTGGCGCTGCTGTAGCAGACGGTCAGGTAGCCGGGCAGCGAGAGCTTCTCGCGCAGCTTGCGGCCGAGCAGCAGATAGATGGCGAGCGCCAGACTTCCGACGAGCGCGAGTCCATCGCCCAGCAGCGCGCGGCCTCCGCCGGCAAAATCGCCGAATCCGATGATGACCGCGCCCGCCACGCTGGCGGCAATGCCACACCATGCGCGGCGCGAGACGCGGTCGTGCGTCAACCACGGTGTCATCAACGCGACCCACACCGGCGCGGTGTTGACCAGCACCACGCTGTTCGCCACGGACGTGAAACTGAGGGACGAAATCCAGGTGGCGAAATGCAGCGCGAGAAACAATCCGGCCAGCGCGCCGACGCCGAGTTCGCGCCGGGACAACCGGGCCAACTCCGCGCGACTTTTCCAGAGCGCGTACGGCAGCAGGACCAGCGTCGCCAGCGTGAGCCGCCACGCCGCCGTGACGAGTGGTGGCGACTCCGCGAGCCGGACAAAGATCGCCCCGCTCGAAACCGCCAGCACGCCGACGAGCAGAATGATCGCAGGATTGAAGCGCGGACGTTCGGCGGATGATGACATTTTGTGGCGGTGTTTTCCCTGAACACGCGCGCCGCGTCACGGGAGAATTTTCTGCTGGAGCGCCGTTCAGTGGTTGATGCGGAACTCCGCGCTGGCGAGCAAGGCCCAGAGCAGTTGCTGCGTGGCGGCGGATGGTTCGTGCGAACGGGCGCGCAGGTAGTCGAGCGAGCGTTTCATTTCGTCGCGCTCGGGATTGCGCCCAAGGACGCGCCCGAAAAGCTGTTGCACCTTCGCCTCGTCGGGCAGCGACTCGATTCGTGCGAGCGCGTTGGTGCCGCTGGATTTGGTGAGACTGTCCAACGTCTGACTGTTGGAAAGGAACAACGCCTGGCGTGGCGAGGACTGGTTCTCGGTTGGAAACATCTCGGGAAACGCCTCCGCAAAAACTTTCTGCGCCGTCGCCAGTCCGGTGAATGCACCATCCGCGCCCGCCTCATGACCGGTGGCGATAAGAGCGGATCGCGCGAACACTTCGGCGGTGAGAGGCTTGTCCAGCGCGCAGGCGAACGAGTCGGCGGGCGGGCGTGATTTGCCGGCGGGGCGCGAGTCGAACTGATACGCGCGGGTGGCGGTGAGGTGGCGAACCAACCGCTTCACGTCGTAACCGCTGCGCGCGAAATCGTCCGCGAGCCAGTCGAGCAACTCGGGATGACTCGGCGGGCGCGAGGAATCCATGCGGTCCACGGGATGCACCAGGCCGCGCCCGAGCAGCAAGGCCCACACGCGGTTCACGAACGCGCGCGCGAGGAGGGGATTGTCCGCGCCCGTCATCCAATCCGCGAGTTGCTCGCGCCGCGAGAATTTCGGCACGGGCACCTGCTTCAAGTTCTTGGCGTCGCCCAGCGCGACCGCGTTGATGTATTTGTCCGCCGTGTCGGTTTCCTTCTCGCCGTCCTTGGGCCGTGCTTCCGTGATCAGCTTGTCGTCGAGGAAAACTTCCAGCGCGTCGTAGCTGCCACCTCTCAAGTTGGTGAACTTGATGAATCCGCCCACCGCCGACTCCGCCACGCCCGGGCCTGCGCCCGTGTCCACGGCCTTGCTGCGATTGAAGGCCGCGACCATCCCCCAGTAGTGCGACTGCTTGATCTCGGGCGCGAGCGGATGATCGTGGCACTGCGCGCACTTGGTTTGCAGGCCGAGCAGCGCACTGCCGGTGATCTCGGCCATCTGCTGCGCGTTGTCCTTGCGCGCGTGGAGAAACTGAATCGCCCCACGCCGCTCGTCGGAGTTCGGGCGGGCCAGAACGATTTCGCGCGCGACGAGATTCCACGGGCGGTTGGTGCGGAAACTCCATTCGAGATAATCCTGCCAGCGGTCGTTCAGTTCCAGTTTGCCGCCGCGTTTGCGCCGTTCCCGCGCCGTCTCGAACATGCCACGCTCCATGAACACCACGTCGAAAACCTCGCGCATCCGCACGGCGTAGTCGGAGCGGTCGAGCAACTGGTTCACCAGCGCCGCGCGTTTGTCGCGTCGCTTGTCCGCGAGAAATTTGTCCAATTCCTCCGGCGTGGGAATGCGCCCGGCCACGTCGAGATACACGCGGCGCGCGAACGTGCGTTCATCGCACACCGCGCTCGGCTTCACTTTCAATTCCCGCCAGCGTTTCTCGATGAGCGAGTCAATGGCCTGCGGCACGGTTTGGCCTTTGGCGGGCTGCCAGTTTGCTTTGCGGAAGAGCGGCGAGACTTTCGCGCTGCCCGCTGCGGCCAGCGCTTCATTCGTCGCGGCCTGCGCGGCGGCGGGCGAAAGCTTTTCAATCCAGCGTTTGATGAGTGCCGTTTCCTCGAAGGTCAGCGCGCGGCCCTTCGGCGGCATGTGTGGATCGGCGTCGGGCAGGACGTATTTGTAGAGCAGGCTTTTCTCCGGCTGGCCGGGCACCACGGACGGGCCGTTGTCGCCACCCTTCAGCACTTCGGCGGGCGTCATCACGCTCAAGCCGCTCTTCGTCTCAATGTTCCCGTGGCACTTGAAACAATTCTCCGCCAGCACCGGCAGCACATGCGCGGACCACAGCCGCTGCGCGTCATCCGGTGCGGCGGCGTGCGCGGACACGACGAGTCCCGCCAGCAGCACTGAGTTCAAAATGATTCCGCCTCGCATGAGTTGTTTCGCCAACGACTGACGAGCGGAGGGTGCGGTTGCTTCATGGCGAAAAAGTTAGTTGACCAAGTAGTCAACTAAACTAAGTTCGTCGGCAACATGGGAAGAGTCAGCGATGCGAAGCAGAAGTTGATGGATGCGGTGACAGAGTTGATCTGGCACGGCAGCTACGGCGGGACGACCATTGACCAAATCTGCGAGAAGGCGGGCGTGAAGAAGGGCAGCTTCTATTATTTCTTTGAGTCGAAGTCGGATGTGGCGGTGGCGGCGCTGGATGCCACCTGGTTGCAGAAGCAGCCGGAACTGGACGCGCTCTTCTCCCCCACGGTGCCGCCGCTGGAGCGGTTGCGGAATTTTTGCAATCGCGGCTACGAGATGCAGAAGGAGATGAAAAGCCACTGCGGATGCGTGCTGGGCTGTCCGCTTTTCACTTTGGGCGCGGAGGTTTGCAACCGGGAAGTGAAGCTCCACAACAAGATTAAGGAGATTCTCGGGCGGTATCACACCTACATCGAGTCGGCCATTCGCGACGCGCACACGCAGAAGCTGATTGATGCGCCGGACGCGGCGGTGAAGGCGCGGATGATCTTCGCCTACTCGGAAGGGCTGATGACGCAGGCGCGCATTTTGAACGACGCGGAAGTGTTGCGCGAGATGGCGGAAGGCGTCCTCGGGATTCTGGGCGCGAAGATCATTTCGCGGAAGGCGGCATAATGTTTTTTGGAAACGTATTTGACTAGATGGACAACTACTCAGGTGAGGAACTGATTATGACAACGCACATCAATCGGGTGAAGCAGGGAAGGAAAGTGAAGCAGCAGGCGCGGCAGGTGTCGTCGGACGCGGTGCGTCTGGCGGTGCAACGCGCGAAGAGCGCCGTGCTGGCCGACTACGCGCCGCGCGCGGGTGAGCACGCGCGGTTGCTCCGGCTTGTGTTGAACGAGGCCGAGGGGCTGGCCTGGCAGACGGAGTTTCCGCAGCTCGTTTTCCCCGCACTGGCGGTGGAGAAGGCGGAGGCGGCGGTGGCGTGGCATCAACGGCAGACGGCGTTGCGCCGTCCGGCGGCGGAAGTGGCGTTCGCAGAATAACGAGCAGCAACGAGGAGGAATTTATGGAAAGAAACTTTTGTGATCACCAAGGCATGGTGGAAGCGGTCGCGCTGCGACCGCAACGTAGTGGGGCAGGCGTCTCGCCTGCCACAGTCCGACAACCGTCCCGGCTGTCGGGGCCACACCAGCCGAGACGGCCAGTGGACGGGCGGCAGCCGGGACGGCTGCCCCACTACGGCTTGGCGGCCTTTTTGTTGGCGGGAATTTTGTTCACGGCCGGTTGCCGCAAAGGCGGCGCGGCGCAAGGTCATGGCGGCGGGCAAATGCCGCCGCCGGCAGTGACGGTGATTCCGATCGCGGCGCAGGAAATCATTGAGTGGGATGAATTCACCGGGCGCACGGCGGCGATGGAAAATGTGGAGGTGCGTCCGCGCGTCTCGGGTCACATCGAGGCGGTGAAGTTTCATTCCGGGCAACTGGTGAAGAAGGGCGACGTGTTGTTCCAGATTGATCCGCGCTGGCATCAGGCGGAGTTCGCGAAGCGCGAGGCGGATCACGAGCAGGCGCGCGTGAAGATGATGAACGCGGAGCGCGAGGCGAATCGCACGGCGGCGTTGCTGGCGAACAAAGCCATCTCCACCGAGGAAGGCGATCAGCGGCAGGCGCGTTACGCCGAGGCGAAGGCGGCGTTGCTCGCGACCGAGGCGGCGCGGAATTTGGCGAAGCTCGATCTGGATCACGCCACGATTCGCTCGCCCATTGATGGGCGCGTGAGCCGCGAGATGGTCACGGTCGGCAATTACGTGAGCGGTTTGGCGGGCAACGCGACGTTGCTGACCACGATTGTTTCGGTGGACCCGATTCACGTTTATGCGGACGTGGATGAAAACTCGTTGCTGAAGTTCAACACGCTCAAGCGCAGCGGGAAGTTGAACAACGCCGACGGGCGCGTGCCGGTGGAACTGCAACTCGCGAACGAGGAAACATTTTCGCACCGGGGCTACATCGAATCTTTCGACAACAAGCTCGACGCAATGAGCGGCAGCATTGTCTTGCGCGCGATTTTTCCGAATCCCGAGGGACGCATGGTGCCCGGATTGTTCGCGCGCATTCGGCTGCCCGCGAGCGAGAAGCGGCCCGCGTTGTTGATCGAAGAGAGCGCCATAGGCACGGACCAGGCGCAGAAGTTTGTCCTCACGGTCACGTCGTCAAACACGGTGGCGTATCGCCCAATCAAGCTCGGCGCGCTGGTGAACGGCAAACGCCTCGTGCGCGAAGGACTGCAAGCGGGCGATCAAGTGGTGCAGAATCTCGTGATGGCGCGTGTGCGGCCGGGGATGCCGATTCAGCCGCAGGTCGCGGGCAACAACGGCGGCGCGAAGCCCGTGGCCCAGGCCACGAAAACTGAAACGGTGGAAGAGAAACCGGCTCTATGAACTTCTCCCACTTTTTCATCCGCCGTCCGATCTTCGCGGGCGTGCTGTCAGGAATTATTTTCCTGATGGGACTCATCGCGATGTTCCGGCTGCCGATCAGCGAGTATCCCGAAGTGGTGCCGCCGACCATCGTGGTGCAGGCGGTGTATCCGGGCGCGAATCCCAAGATCATCGCGGACACGGTGGCCGCGCCCTTGGAGCAGGTCATCAACGGCGTCGAGAATTCGCTCTACATGTTCTCGCAGTCCACGGCGGACGGCGTGATGGCGCTCACGATCACGTTCAAGCTCGGCACCGACGTGGACAAGGCGCAGGTGCTCGTGCAGAACCGCGTGCAGCAGGCGTTGCCGAAACTGCCCGAGGAAGTACGCCGGCTCGGCGTGACGACCGCGAAGCAGTCGCCCGACATGACGATGGTGGTCCATCTCACGTCGCCCACGGGGAAGTATGACGAAATTTATCTGCGCAACTACGCCACGCTCCAGGTGAAGGACGTGCTGGCGCGCATTCCCGGCGCGGGCAACGTGCAGTTGTTTGGTTCCGGCGATTACGCGATGCGCGTGTGGCTCGACCCGGACAAGATTGCGGCGCGCAACCTCACCGCCAGCGACGTGGTGAATGCCATTCGCGAGCAGAACGTGCAGGTCGCGGCGGGCGGCGTCGGCCAGCCGCCGATGAAAAGCGCCGTCGGGCTGGAGCTCCAAATCAACGTCAAGGGCCGCCTGCTCGACGGCGAAGAGTTCGGCAACATCATCGTGAAGACCGGGCCGAACGGTGAGAAGACGGTGCTGAAAGACCTCGCGCGAATCGAACTCGGCGCGTCCGGCTACTCGCTGCGCTCGCTGCTCGACAACAAGGCGGCGGTGGCCATTCCGATTTTCCAGTCGCCGGGCGCCAACGCGCTCGATCTCTCCAAGAACGTCCGCGCCGCGATGGAGGAACTGAAGAAGGAATTCCCCGAAGGACTCGACTACGCGGTGGTCTACGACCCGACGCAATTCGTCAGCGACTCGATTGATGCCGTGGTGAAGACGCTGTTCGAGGCCATCCTGCTGGTCGTCATTGTGGTCATTCTGTTTCTGCAAACGTGGCGCGCGTCGATCATTCCGCTCGTGGCGGTGCCCGTGTCGCTGGTCGGCACGTTCGCGGTCATGCTCGCGCTGGGGTTCAGCATCAACATGCTCACGCTCTTCGGACTCGTGCTGGCCATCGGCATCGTGGTGGATGACGCCATCGTGGTCGTGGAGAACGTGGAGCGAAACATTGCGCTTGGGTTCGAGCCGCACGAGGCGACGCGACGCGCGATGACGGAAGTGACGGGGCCAATCATCGCCATCGCGCTGGTCTTGTGCGCGGTGTTCATCCCCACGGCGTTCATCAGCGGACTGACCGGGCAGTTCTACAAACAGTTCGCGATCACGATTGCGATTTCCACAGTCATCTCGGCCATCAACTCGCTCACGCTGTCGCCGGCGTTGTGCGCGATCCTGCTCAAGGGCCACGGCGAAAAGAAGGACGTGCTCTCGCGTGGCATGGACAAAATGTTTGGCTGGCTGTTCCGTCCGTTCAATCGCGTGTTCACCTGGGGCGGAAACAAATACGCCGGAGCCGTGGGCGGCATCATGCGCAAGAGCGTCATCGCGCTGGTTCTTTACGGCGGACTGGTGTTCCTCACGGGCTGGACGTTCACGAAAGTTCCCACGGGTTTCGTGCCCACGCAGGACAAGCAATATCTCGTCGCCTTCGCGCAGTTGCCGGACGCCGCGTCGCTCGACCGCAGCGAAGCCGTGATGCGCAGGATGACGGAACTGGGTCTGAAAAATCCCGGCGTGGAGAGTGCGGTGGCCTTTCCCGGCTTGAGCATCAGCGGCTTCAGCGTCGCGCCGAACGCGGGCATCGTGTTCTTCTGCTTGAAGCCTTTTGAGCAGCGCACCACGCCGGAACTCAGCGGCCAGGCCATCGCGAATGATTTGAACGGCAAGTT
>JANNGC010000636.1:0-1850 GCA_031380445.1 Pedosphaera sp. | reverse complement strand
CGTTCTCATCCAGCAGCAGCGTGGCCTCGCTGTTCACGAAGGCGGTGCCGGTGATGATGGGGATAATTTTTTCACCCTCGCGGCGGAAGCGTCCGGTGAACGCGCTGCCGATCACGCTCTCCTGCACCCACGTCTCACCGTCGGCGAGTTTTCCGTCGGCGGCGAGACACGCGAGTTTTGCACTCGTGCCGGTGCCGCAGGGGGAACGGTCGTAGGCTTTGCCGGGGCAGAGCACAAAGTTGCGCGAGTGTCCGCCGGGTAATTGCGGCGGGCCGAACAGTTCGACGTGATCCACTTCGGGATAACCCTGCGCATTCACCGCCTGCCGAATCGCCCACGAGAGTGCCGTGAGCTTCTCGACATTGCTCAACGCCAGCGCCTGTCCGTGCTGCTCCACGAGGAAATACCAGTTCCCGCCCCACGCCAAGTCGCCGGTGATTTTGCCAACTCCCGGCACGTCCACGATCACGCCCTTGGCCTTGCGATAGCTCGGCACATTCTCGACGGACACCGAGCCATCATCATGCAGTGTGGCCGTCACCACGCCCACGCACGTCTCGATGCGATGCGCACCCGGCTGGATGCGCCCGAGATGCGCGAGCGTGACCACCAGCCCAATGGTTCCGTGCCCGCACATTTGCAGCGGCCCGACGTTGTTGAAGAAGATTACGCCGGTGACGCACGACGGATCGGAGGGAGGAACCAGGAGCGCCCCCACGAGCACATCCGAGCCGCGCGGTTCGTTCACCACGGCGGAGCGGAAGGCGTCATGCTGCTGGCGGAAGACTTCGAGTTGTTCCGCCACGGTGCCGCCGCCGAGGTCAGGCCCGCCGCTGATAACGATGCGGGTGGGTTCGCCGCCGGTGTGGGAGTCAATGATTTGGATGCGTTTCATTTGGAAATACTTGCCCGGAGATTAGGGGCGGACGGAGATTGAAAAGGAAGAATCCCTGTCCGCCCCAAATCCTCGGGAAATCTTTTGTCTTGTTGATTCTGCATTGGTCAGTTGCTTCGCACCGCCCGCTGAATTCTCACCGACGGCTGGAGCGACTGCCCGTCCGCCGGAGAGGCGTGAATCTCTCGCACCACGTCCATGCCCTTCACGACTTTGCCAAAGGCCGCGAAGCCCTGGCCGTCGGGATTGCGTTTGCCGCCGAAGTCCAGTTCAGGCTGGTCGCCGACGCAGATGAAGAAATGATCCTGCGCGCTGTTCGGCTCCGCGCGCGCCATGGAAATCGTGCCGTCGAGATGCTTCAGCCCGGTGTCGCGGGTGCGCTCGATTTGGATGGGCGGGAAGAACTCGTTGGTCTTCACCGGATTGGCCGAGGACTGGATGACCTGAATCTTCACCGCGTTCGTCGGCTGGTTCGCCGCCGTGACGGTGCGATGAAATTCGCCGTCGTTGTAGAAGCCGGCCTGCACGTAGCGCAAAAAGTTCGTGACCGTGTGCGGCGCGGCCTTCGCGTCGAGTTCGACCTCAATCACGCCCAGCGCGGTTTCGATGGAGACGCGCGGCTTCTCCGAGACGGGCGGCGTGCGCCACTGAAAGCGCGGGGCCTTGCTGGCGTCGTAGCCGGCGAGATGAGCGCGACCGGCCGCAGCACGCGCGGCAGGCTTTTGGTAACGCCAGGGTATTTCGCCAAACACTTCGGCGCACAACGCGGCGAGCGCGGGATCGTATTCCTTCAACTCCGGGCGCGTATCGACATGATTGTGCAGCGCATCGTTCTGACGGTTGTTGTCGAACCAGCTCTGCACGCCCTCGGCCCAATACTCGCCGGGATTGGTCGCGGCATAAGTTCCTTTCCACTTGCCGCTGTTGGTCGCGCTCCTGAACGCCTCGCGCAGCC
>JANNGC010000596.1:0-5233 GCA_031380445.1 Pedosphaera sp. | reverse complement strand
GGAAGATTTTTTCCACGATCACCCATGCCGATCTCGCACCACAACTTTCCCCTCCGTGAACCGAGGGAGAAAGCCATTCAGCTTTTCTCGAAATGAAAGCGCGAGCCGGCATGGGATCAGGCGTGAGGAATTACCGCCCTTGGCGCTTCGGCGCGTCCACTTCCACGAAGCCATCCAGCTCCGCCTTGCCGCTCAACACTTCCACGCGCACGTAGCGGATCGAGGAGAGGTCGGCCTTCTTGCCGTTCGACTTGCGCGCCCACGCGAGGTCGTAGCCGGTGCCGCCGCCCGCGCCGTCATAAAGCGCGCGAATGTCGTCCACCGTCGTGCCCGCGAAGTGCGCCGCCGTCAGGCCGGGATGGACCGCGATGCGGAAGTCGCCCGCGCCGTCCGTGGGGAACAAGCCGTCGGCGACGGGCGCGAGGTTCGGATCGAGCACGTAGAATTTCTCGCCGTCCTTGCTCACCGAGATACGCGTCACGCCGGGGTTGTTGCCGAAGGTCGAGCCATCCGTGGCCGGCACGCCAATCCACTCGTAGGTCATGGGATCAAAATCATTCGTGATGATGAAGCCGGTGTTGCCGAAGAGAATGAAGTCGAGGCCGAACGGGTTCTTCTTTTTGTCGTCCACGGGCTTGTCGAACTTGATGACCACGGAGCCGCCCTCGCCGATGGAGAGAATCTGCGCCTTGCCATACGGCGGATTGAACGGCTCGACGGCGTCGGTGTAAGGATTCACGCGCGACGGCTCGCCGAGCACGGCGGGCGTGTTCGTGTAGCCGGCGGCAAAGCCGAGACCGGGATCGTAGCTGATGACTTGCGCCGCAAAGTTGGTCTTCGCGGCCTGGGAGTTGATAACGAGGCTGGCCAGGGCCAGCGCGAACAGGCTGATTTTTTTCATGGTTCTGATCTGAGTTTTATCCCGGGGCACAACGAATTGGGCCACGGGACGGTTTCACTGAGACCAGAGCCGGGAGAAAAAGCGAGGGGCGTAAAAACGACAAAGCCTTCACTCCCGTCAAACGGCGAATGAAGGCAAACGATCATTCAGCGATCCCGCGCGCAAACGGCGTGCGGGGCTGGCCTCATCCTTCTCTTTGACGGAGAAGTTGCCGCGCGCAACAAGCGCGCAGCACGACGAGCGCAATCCAGCCGGTATCCTGACTCAGAGCATGGCCTCCCTCCCGCCTTCCCGATCTTTCGATCAGTGGCTTCAGCCGCCCGTGCTTTCGCGACGGACGATTGGAGTTTGTATCTCCTGACAGTGGCGCAACCGTCCCGGATTCTCACCGGGTTCCCTGACGCTGGACTGCGACGAAATCCCGCGACGTGCGGGACTCTTTCAAAGAGCGGCGTGTTGGTATGCGCGGCGGGAAAAATTGCCAAGGGCGAAGTTAGAAAATTTAGCGGGGTAAAAATGCGACAGCATTTTGCACGCGGCGGGCGATAACTTTCTCAATCCTCCAAACCCCTGTCTCTCGTCCGCATGTAGTGAAAAAGATACTGCTGCGCGTAGCCGGCGTTCGGGCCGAAGTGCGTGGCGGTGAAACGCGCGATGCGCTTCTCACTCACGCGGCGCTTCGGGAAATACAGTTCGCGCAGCGCCTTCATCACCCACACGTCCACGGGGAACGCCTGCTGAAAACCGTAGGCGAAGAGCAGCACGCAGTTGGCGATCTTGTTGCCCACGCCGGGGAACTTGAGCAGTTCCGCGCGCGCCTCCTCGACCGTGAGCGAGTGCAGGCGAAGCAAATCCACTTCGCCGGCCACGATCATCTTCGCCGTGCGCAAGAGGTTCGGCGCGCGGAAACCCATCTTGCAGTCGCGCAACTCTTGCTCGGTGCAAGCCGCGATTCGTTCGACGGATGGAAAATCAAACGCCGGCTCGTGGCTCGGCGGAACAACCAACCTCTCGCCGAAGCGTGCGCAGAGCAGCGCGACGATTTGCTGGATCTGCACGATCTGTTTCGTCGAGGAGAGGATGAACGAGGCGAGGCATTCCCACGGTTCCTGGCGCAACAGGCGCAGGCCGCGGCAGGCCGTCATCGCCGCGCGCATTGGTTCGTCATCAGGGAAACTCGCCAGCACGGCGGCGAGATCAATTTCTGTTTGCAGGTAGTGGCGGAGCGGCGCGTCGTCGCTCGATGGCGGCGCGGTTTGGAAAACAATTCCCTCCTCCGCCTGACGCAGTCGCACCCAGCGGCCCGCGATCACGCCGGTCCAGGTGGATCCGCTCGCGCTGCGAGCGGAGGTTGCAACCGACTCACCTCGCAGCGCGAGGCTTTCCACCTTGCCCGATTCGCTCGCGCGCCAGCGAAACGCCTGGCCGCACGCCAGCGTGGCCGCGAGATCGTAGTCGCGCACGGGGATGATTTGCGGTTCGACGCACGCGGGACTCATGGGACAAAACGCCAGCGGGACGCTGGCGGCACGTTGCGTCAGTAGCGCACGATGGAGCGCACCGGCATGCCCTTGAGTTTCTCGCGCCCGTTCAGGAACGAGAGTTCAATGAGGAAACAGACTTCGAGAAGATTGCCGCCAATTTTCTGGATGAGCGATGCGGCCGCGCCCGCCGTGCCGCCGGTCGCGAGCAAATCATCCACCAGCACCACGCGGCTGCCGGGCTTCACCGCGTCGGTGTGGATGGCCAGCACGTTCGAGCCGTATTCGAGGTCGTAGCTTTCCTCGTGCGTGTTGAAGGGCAGCTTGCCCTGCTTGCGAATCGGCACGAAGCCCGCGCCCCATTTCAAGGCCGCCGCGCCGGCAAAAATAAATCCGCGCGCATCGATGCCCACGACGAAGTCCACCTCGCCCGGCTTGAAGCTGCTGGTCAGCAAATCAATGCTCGTGGCGAACAGCTTCGCATCGCCGAGCAGCGGCGTGATGTCCTTGAACTGGATGCCCGGCTTGGGGAAGTCGGGAATGTTGCGGATGGCGTTCTGAATGGCGGCGGCGTTGCTCATAATCAATTCGGTTTTCTTTTAACCACGGAAAACACGGAAGACACGGACAAAGAATTCTTGGGCGGCATGAGCGTTTTGAAAGCGGCACTAATGCGACCGCACTCCAAACGCTCCGCGTGTGAAGAAGCGACTGGTGCTGCGCGCCAGCGTTTGGAGTGCGGTCGCTTTAGCGCCGCTTTTCCCGGTCCACTTCACCCCAACTCCGCTACTTCTTCTTCGCCTCCAGCTTCTCAATCATCTTCCGCAATCGCTTGAGCGCGATGTTCTGAATCTGCCGCACGCGCTCGCGGGTCACGCCGAATTTCTGCCCCACTTCCTCCAGCGTCTTCTCGTTGCCGCCATCGAGGCCGAAGCGGTAGCGGAGGATGGTTGCCTCGCGCGCGTCCAGCGTCTTCACCATCTCCTGCAACATGCCGGTCACGGTCTTGTCCTCCAAATCCTCGTAGGGATCATGCGCGTGCTCGTCGCTGACGAGATCGGAAAAGGTCTGCGAATCATCGTCGCCAATCGGCGCATCCAGAGACGCCGGGCGAATCGCCGCCGTCCGCATCTGCGCCACGCGCGAGGGACTCATGTTCATCTCCTCCGCGAGTTCCTCGTCCGTGGGTTCGCGGCCAAACTCCTCCTGCAACTTCAGGGCCACGCGCCGCATCTTCGCGATCTTGTCCACGAGATGCACCGGCAGGCGGATGGTCTTGGACTGGTTGGCGAGCGCGCGTTTGATGGCCTGCTTGATCCACCACGAGCCGTAGGTGGAGAGCTTGCCACCCTTCGCGGGATCAAATTTCTCGACCGCTTTCATCAGGCCGATGTTGCCCTCGCTGATCAAATCAAGGAGCGGCAAGCCGTAGTTCTCGTAGTCGTGCGCGATCTTCACGACGAGGCGGAGGTTGGCCTTGATCATGTGCTCGCGGGCCGCCTTGTCGCCCTTCTTGATGCGCGCGGCGAGTGAGTTTTCCTCCTCGATGGTGAGCAGCGGCACCTGGCCGATTTCGCGGAGATAGAGTTTGATGGCCGAGTCGCCGTCGTAACGCTCGCGCGTGGGCGCGGGTTCGGTGGCCGCGCGGGCCGCGCGCGGGGCGGCGGGATCAGCGAGTTTGACGACCCGTGATTTGGATGCGGCGACGGTGGAAGAATCGGTGGAAATCCTGCGGGCCTTTTTGGGAATCGACTTGGCTGCCATAGCTGTGTCGCGAAGTTTCGATTTCCAGTTTCGCGAGCGCAAGGAATTACTGCCGGGAGCAACATCTTCATCCAGCCGTGTGCGGGAGAAAAGTGCGGGAGAAAATCTGGAGCCAGTGGTCGGGATTGAACCGACGACCTACGGTTTACGAAACCGTTGCTCTACCACTGAGCTACACTGGCTGGCGACAGGCGGCAAAAATTCCCACATCTCGCCGCGATGGCAAGAGTTTTATAGGCGGCGAGCGGACTGGGTTGGCTCTCCGCTACCCAATGGAACGCCGCAGCCGCGCCGGGCGGTTCGCGGGGGCCGCGCCGCGCCTTCCCGGCCCTGAGCCTCCGTATTTCCTCCTAGCCCTCCGCCGTCCTGCCCCTGATTTTTTTCGCAATTGTGACGCGGTAGCCTGTCCCTGCTTCTATGAAAATCGTGCTTCGTCACAAAACAACCGGGCGTTACTACCGGTCGCCGGGCCGCTGGGTCCGGCGCGCGGACAATGCGCTGTCGTTCGACGCGCTGGAGTCCGCGCAACAGTATCAACGCCAGCATCACATCAACGAAACCCAGCCCGTGCTCCGGCTCGCGCCGTATCTCATGCCGCTGCTCCACGGTGCCCGCGCCGCCGAGTGGGAGCGCTGGCTTCAGTCGCGCGCCAGCGGATGGTTCGGAGAGCAGGCCGAGCGGTTGGGAGACAATTGAACTCGCCAGAGAAATTCTACCATCGCCGCCCCGGCTCGCCAGGACACGACGCGCCGTCGGTCGAGCGGTTTCTTTTTTCCGACCGGCCGGAGCTGGCGGAATTTCTCCGCGCGGAATCCGTGACGGCGGAAGCCGGCGAAGCATTCTCTCTCGAAGAAATTTCCCTCCACACCACCACGGAGACTCGCGAATGAAATACGTGCTGCGCAGCCAGTTGAACGGACGCTACCTCAAACGCTCGGGCGTGTGGGTGCCGCGTCTGGATGAAGCGATCACCTTCAACGATCCAGGCGAAGCGCGGGAGTTCTGCCAGGCGCATCACCTCGAGAACGTGCAACTCATCCAGCGCCCGACGCCGTATCTGATGACGCTGCTGGCGGGGGCGACGTCG
>JANNGC010000577.1:0-7869 GCA_031380445.1 Pedosphaera sp. | reverse complement strand
ACGATCAGGTCGTGCGTGTATTCCAGTCCGTCCACATGGACGTTCCAATACATCCACTTGGTCGGCTTGATGGTCACTTTCTGGCGGGCCTTCTCGTCGGAGGCGCGAATGGTCTCCGCTTCCTTCGGCGTGATGAGATTTTCTTTCTCCAGCGCGGCGAGTTTCGCCTCCATTTTCGGCGACCAATGCGCCGCCATGTATTCGCGCATCTTCTTCCGCATGAAGACGCCGTTCGTGCAGACGTAAATGACGCGGCCCTGTTCGCGCAGCCCGACGATCAGTTCTTCAATCTTCGGGTAAATCAGCGGTTCGCCGCCGCAGATGCTCACCATCGGCGCGTCGCAATCGACGGCGGCAGCGAGGCATTGCTCCAATGGCACCATGTCCTTGAGCGACGTGGAGTATTCGCGAATGCGCCCGCAGCCGGTGCAGGTCAGGTTGCAGGTGTGGAGCGGTTCAAGCTGCAAGACCATCGCGAACTTCGGCGTCTTGCGAACTTTGTGTTTAATGATGTGTCCCGCGATCTTCGCGGTCAGCGCCAATGGGAACCTCATAGTTTAATTCTGCGCGAGCAGTTCAGCCGGCGGTGTGGCCGGGAGAATGGAATCCTGCGGGGCCGGCGCGTCATTCTTGAGCAGGCCGGGGATGAGAAAGGATGCAGGAGAAACGCTCTTCGAGGCGCGCAGACCGCCGCATCCTGCGCCGAAAGCGAGGATGGCGATCAAGCCCGCCGCTTGAAACCATTTCCAATTCCATTTCATCGGCGGCACTATAGGAGCGGTGAGAGGAGTGGCAACGATCAATTCTGTCATGTTGGTTTTCATCCTGAGTTTAACAACGCGGAGCGCGGCGAGTTGCGCGCTGCTGTTCGGCCTCGCGGGATTTTTGCACGCGGAGACGAATGACTTTGCCGCTCGCGCCGAGCGCGCTTTCAACGGAGCCAAAGTTGCCGCTCACAAAAACCCCGGCGACAATATTGCCTCCATCTTGCTCGCGCGTGTCTCCTACGCTTGGGCGGAATTCGCGCGTGACGACGAGGCCCGCGAGGCCGTCGCTCAGACCGGCCTCGCCGCCGCGCGCGCCGTCATCGCGCGCGAATCCACCAATGCTGCCGCGCACTACTGGCTGGGCATGAACCTCGGCCAGCTCGCCCGCACCAAGACGCTCGGCGCGCTGCCGCTCGTGCGCGAGATGGAGGCGCTGTTCCACCGCGCCCGCGTCCTCGATCCGCACACGGACCACGCCGGGCCGGACCGTTCGCTCGGCCGGCTCTATCGCGATGCGCCCGGCTGGCCCACCAGCATCGGCAGCCGGAAAAAGGCGCGCGAACATTTCGAGCATGCCATCCGCCTGCACCCGGAGTTTCCTGACCACCAACTGGAACTGCTCGAATCTTTCGCGGCGTGGGGTGAGAAGAAAAATTTCCAGCGCCAGCTTTCCATCACGGAGAAAATCATCGCGGAAGCGAAAATAAAATTTGTGGGCGAGACTTGGGCTTCAAGCCGGGCCGACTGGAACCAGCGCCTCGCGAAAATGAAAGGGCGGGGCCAGAGCGGAAAGTGAGGCGCGTTCTGCGCGTCAGGAAATCAACTTCACCGAAGACAGCAGCGGCAGCGCGTGGCGATCATCGTCGAAGTTGAGGAGGCGTTCAGACAGATCGTTGAGCGCGCGGCGCGCGGTGCGGAAGCGTTCGGAGAGCGTGTCGAAGACTTTGGCGAGATCGTAGCGCGCGGCCAGCCGGTGATCGCTCGCGACACGGAAACTGGACTGGCCCACGCCTTCAAAATAACTCAGGTCGGGAAAGCCCCGCCGCTCCGCGCGCACGCGGATGCGATCCGGGAACACGCCGGTGATGAAGAGCGCGTGGCTCCCCATGTGCGCGCGCAACTCGAAGCTGTTCCGGTCATTCGCATTTTGCAGCGCGAGCAGCATCTCGAAGAAATAGTTCAGCGGCGCGGCCTCGCCCGGCACACGGCATTCGGTGCGCTCGATGCGCGAATACTCGGAGAGAATTTCTGCCACGTAATCCGCCACCATGCGTTCTTCGAGACCTGCGCGGCGAAACACGTTGCGGACGAGAATGTAGAAGTAGAAGTGCGACGAGATGGTGAGACAGCCGCGATTTTCCAGCAGCGCGTGGAACAACTGGTCATCGTCGAGAATCGGGTCGCGCGTGTCGGGGTCGGCGAGAAGTTTCGTGAGGCACTCGGCGTCGCCGGTTTTGCGACCGAGGTTCGCGAGGATGAAATCCACATCCGCCGCCGTGAACTGAATCCGACAATTCGGTTGAATTACCTTCATAAATTCTGAGCTATCTATCGGCGGATTGCGGAGCAATTCAAGTTCCACCCCGCAAGGTGGAGCAAAACTCTGTCGAGCTAACCATTCATTTCGAGCGCGAGCATCTCTCCGAATGCCGCCCTCCCGCGGAGATGCTCGCTCCGCTCGCGCCTCCTTCGTTGGCAGATGGTGCTCGACGGAGTCTCGCGCCACCGCTTGCGGCTTCCGGCCACACTGCGAAAACCTGATTGGCTTTTCCCTTCCGCATGTTCGAGCTTTCGCACGTTGTTCACTAATGCACACACCCACTGACCTCGCCGTCATCGAATGCCGCTCACAGCCGCAGGCGCTGGATTGGAGCCTCGTGCTCGTCAGCCAGGGCATCGAGAACGTCATCACGCGGCGCGAGGAGGACGGCGCGTGGCTTTTGGAAATCACCGGGGCGGACTTCGCCCGCGCCACGGAATCGCTCGCGCTCTACGAACGTGAGAACCGGAAACCGTGGCGGCGTGAAGTGAAGTGGACCGGGCTGCTCTTCGATGTGCGGGCGGCGTTGTGGTTTGTCGCGCTGATCCTGTTTCATTTTTCCGCAGAGGTATTGCAGAAGAATTTCCATCTCCCCGGCGCGGTGGATCGCGGCGCGGTGTTGCACGGAGAATGGTGGCGCGTGTTCAGCGCCGTGACTTTGCACGCGGATGTGGCGCACCTGCTGACGAACGTGACCATCGGGTTTGTTTTTCTCGGCTTCGCGATGGGCTGCTACGGCGCTGGCGGGGCGATGCTGCTGTCGCTGCTCGGCGGCGCGCTGGGGAATGTCGCGTCGCTGCTGCTGCACGCCGCGCCGTTTCGCAGTTTGGGCGCGTCGGGCTTCGTCATGGCGTCGCTGGGTTTGTTGGCGGCGCATTCGCTGGCTTTTGGACGCCACGAAAAGCGCGCGGTGTGGCTCGGGCGCGGCGTCATAGCGGGCGGACTGTTGCTCGTGCTGCTGGGGCTGAGTCCGACGAGCGATGTGGTGGCGCATGTCGGCGGTTTCATCGCCGGGGTCGGGCTGGGCGTGCTCGCGCTGCCGTGGCGCGCGCAGTTTCAACAAGGTCTGTTCAGCGGTGCGGCCTTCGCGGTGTTCCTGCTGCTGGTGATTTGGACGTGGCGGCTCGCGCTGCGCTGACCCGGAGCGCCGAGCATTGCTCGGCTCGGAGCCGTGTCCGCTCACCTCGGGCCGGGCGATGCTCGGCGCTCCATCACGGCAGCGCTCCGTTGCGCCGATGGCCGAATAGCTGGCGGACTTTGCGTCCGTTCCGCGCACGTTCAGTTGAAGGTGACATTGTGAAACACGAATCTCATTCCTCGACGAGCGGTTCCAACCGCCGGTCGCAACTGCTCTGGGCCTTGCTGCTCCTCGCCGTGCTCGGCTACGCCGCGCGCTTCGCCTGGCGCGCGCACCAAAACCTCGTGACCTTCGACGTGCGTGAGGCGGACGTGCGCAAGGTCGTAAAAACAATGGAGTGGCTGACGTGGGAGGACATCCACGTCCACCAGGAAGTGCAGGGCAAGATCACGCTCAAGGTCGTCAACATGCCGCTGGAAGAGGCGCTCCGCATCGTCAGTGCGCAGGCGCAGGCGCGGTCCGTTTTGTTTTACGCGCTCTACTCGGACGGTGCTTCGCTCAAGCGCCTGGAGCAATCCTTGCGCGGCGAAGTGGACCCCGCCACGCACGGCTGGACGAATCTCGCGAGCCGCGCCGGTGGAGGGTTCGGCGGACCCGGCGGGCTGGGTGGCGCATTTGGTTTTAACATTCCCGGTGCGCCGGCCCCAGCCGGCGGCAACGGACTCGTCTCGTTGAATTTTGCGGGCAAGACCGTGGACTTCGCCGCGCTGGCCTTCACCCGTTTCGCGCAGACGCGCGTCGTGCCCGAGGACGGCGTGAAAGAAACGGTGACGCTCACGCTCGACAAAGTTCCTGTCGAGCCGGCCGTGGCCAAACTCGCGAAAGCCGCAAAACGTAAATGGGTTGCGGTCTATGCGCTGCAAGGCGGCTTCGGATTTGAACGCGGCGGAGACCGCCAGCGCGGGCCACGCGGGGACGATGGCGGCACCAACCGTCCTCCGCGTGGCGGCTTCGGTGGCCCCGACCTGACCGACGCGCAGCGCGACGAAATGCGCGCCCAGCGCGAGGCGCAGGAAATCGCCTTGCGCGACGCGCTCCCGGCGGACGCGCGCCAGCAGTACGAGCAGGCCCAGCAGGCTCGTGAATCAGCCTTCAGCGACATGCAGAACATGACGCCCGAACAAATGCGCGACCGTTTCACCGGCCAGAATGCCGCCGCGATGAACAAGATGATGCGCGACCGCGTGATGAACTCCACGCCCGAGCAGCGCGCGCAACAGGGCCAGCGTCGTGGCGGCGGTCCCGGCGGTGGTCGTGGCCCCGGTGGCGGCGCCGGTGGCGGGCCTCGTTAATTTACCAAAAAGAATTTTGCCCATGAATGTGTCAACCACTCCGAAACGCGACGGCTTCACGCTGATTGAACTGCTCGTCGTCATCGCCATCATTGCGATTCTCGCCTCGCTGCTCCTGCCCGCGCTGGCCAGTTCCAAGGACAAGGCCAAGGGCATCGCGTGCCTCAACAACCTCAAGCAGCTCGGCATCGCCGTGCGCCTCTACTCTGACGAGAACGACGGCAAGCTCCCCGAGGCGGAATTCCTGCCGAGCGTGCCCAGTTCGCCGCCGCTCCCGCGCATCTGTGATCTGCTGGCCCAGCACTGCGGCTACAACTCGAACAGCCTGCCGCAGAACAGCACCGTCTTCCGCTGCCCGTCGGATCGTGTCGGACGCTTCGAGACGAACGGATCGAGCTACGAGTGGAACAACTGGTATGGCGGGCGCCCGGTGGACAGCCCGCGCCGGAGCAACAATTCGCTGACCGACGCGTTCCTGATGTACGACTACGAAAACTTTCACAATCAGGGCTTCGGCAAGAACGTGCTCTACGCGGACTTCCATGTGGCCGCGCTTAAGGCTTCGGCGGCGGTGCAGGGGACGACGAACTGAGCGGCGCGGTTCTCCTCTGACACCACGTAGCACCGGCTTTCCGGCCGGCCGGTGGAGAGACTTGCCAGTCTCGTTGCCCGGGCCTCTGCGCTGAAATCTCTCTTGCCCTTCACCCTCGTGCCGCGTGAACTCCGCGCGCGATGTGGCCGGCGTTATTAACCACCATTTTCTTTTCCATCTCCGCTGTGTGCGCGCAGCGGACGAGCAAGGTGCTGGGCGGCGTGGAGGCGAACTTCTGGCGCGTGCTGCTGGCCACCGCGTTGCTCGCGTTGTGGGCGCACACGTTCGGGCAGGGTTTGATCGGCAAAGCCTTCCCTATGTTTCTCCTCAGCGGGCTGCTCGGCTTCGGTCTCGGTGACATCGCGCTCTATCAGGCGTTGCCACGCCTCGGCTCACGACTGTCCATTTTGATCGTGCATTGCCTCGCTGCGCCGTTCGCGGCGGCGACGGAATGGCTGTGGCTGGGCACGAAGATGACCGGGATGGAAATCGGCGGCGCGGCCTTGATTCTCGGCGGCGTGGCGCTGGCGATTGCGCCGGGCAAACACCTCGACATTCCCAAACGCGTCTTCTGGATCGGCGTGGCCTATGGTGTGGTCGCGGCGCTGGGGCAGGGGATGGGCGCGGTCTTCAGCGGCCACGCCTCGCGCGTGGACGCAGCAGCGGGCACGCCCGTGGACGGCGGCACGGCGGCGTATCAACGCATCCTCGCGGGCCTGGCGGTGGCGGTGGTGTTCTGGCTCGGGATGAAATTGAAAGCGATCGGCCGCACGCCGTTCAGAGTTCAAAGTTCAGAGTTCAAAGTTCAAAGTTCGGAAACATCTTCGCCCATCTGGCCCTGGGTCGTGGTCAACGCCCTCTCCGGTCCCGCCATCGGCGTCGCCTGTTATCAATGGGCGCTGATGACGGAGAAGTCCGGTGTGGTCCTGCCCATCGTGGCGCTCACGCCGCTGGTCATCATTCCCTTCTCGCGCTACGTCGAGGGCGAGCGCCCGACGATGCGCTCGCTCGCGGGCGGACTGGTGGCCGTGGCCGGCGTGGTCTTGCTGCGCCTGGCGATGGTGTGAGGTGGCAGGCCTCGCGCGGCGAGGCCTCCCACCTGGTCGCGCCGCGAATTTTTTCCACGGTCCAACCTTTTCAAGGACGACTGGTTTCTGATGACGGCGGTTCCGGCGAGGTGTTGGTGCGACCGGCCCGCTTGTTCAGGGCGGCGATGCGGTTGACGGCCCAGCGGGTGCGGCCGTGATCCTCGCCGTTGACCTCGCGGCTGGTGGCCAGAACTTCCTCGTAAATCTTCATCGCCTCGTCGTGGCGACCGGCGGCTTCGTGGGTTTCGCCCAGCGTGCTGAGCGCCCACAATGTTTCTGGATGCGTGGGGCCTTTGACCTTCCGGCTGAGCGCGACGGTCTGCTGCAACGAGGTTGCGGCCTCGTCGTGCTGTCCGAGTTGGCGCTGCGAAACGGCAAGCGTGATCAGGGTGTTGAGCGTGTCGGGATGTTCAGGGCCGAGGGAATTCTGCTTGAGCCGGAGCAGCTCGGTTTGGAGAGCGAACGCATCTTTGGAGCGCAGGGCCAGGCTGTAGAACCAGCCGAGCTGGCCCATCGCCATCAGCGTGTCGGCGTGCTCCGGGCCGTTCACTTCGCGGCTCAACTTCAGGGCTTGCTCCTCGAGCACAATCGCGCCGCGATGATCCTGATTGACCGAGCGGCACCACGCGAGCTGGCTCATGGCCTGAAGGGTCTTGGGGTGCGTGGCCCCGAGCTGTTCGCGAAACCCGGCCAGCACGGTCTCGCTCAACTGGAGCGCCTCGGTCTTGCGGCTCGCGTCGAGGTAGCCGATGGCGAGATCGCGGAGCGCGTCGAGCGTGTTGGAATGGCCGGGGCCGTTTTGCGCGAGCCGGTGGTCGCGAACTTTTTCCAGCAGCGGAATGGCCTCGCGGTAGAGGCCGAGCGCGCGGTAGGTGCCGGCGAGCGTGGTCTGCAATTTCGCGCGGCGTTCCGGGTGGGCCGCAAGTTCGGTTTCAATCCGCTGCTGCACGCGGCCCAAAGTTTCCGCCACGGTCACGGCGCGACCGTCCTGCTTCGGGTTGGGGCTTTGGAAAATCTCGATGAGGAATTTCGACATGGACTCCGCTTCCTCGCGCGCCTTCTCGGATTCAACGAGATTTTGTTTCGCCTCCTGCGAAGCCTTCCACGCGCGCACGGCCTGCCACGAACTGATGCCCGTGGCCGCGAGCAACACGGTGAAAATCACCACGGCGACGGCCAGCGCGAGACGATTTCGCCGGGCGAACTTGCGGAACTGGTAGCCCGCCGTCGGCGCGGCGGCGGTCACGGGTTCGTCAGCGAGATGACGGCGCAAATCTTCCGCGAGCGCGGCGGCGGAGTCGTAACGACGGGAGCGATCTTTTTCCAAACACTTCAGCACGATCCAGTCGAGGTCGGCGGGGATGCGTGGTGCGTGGGTGGGGCGAGACTCCGTCGAGCCGTGACTGCCGGCCTCCGGGGATGCTCGCTCCGCTCGCCTCGCTGCGCTCGAAA
>JANNGC010000570.1:0-8052 GCA_031380445.1 Pedosphaera sp. | reverse complement strand
GCGCCGCGAGGTGATCGAGCAGTTCAGGATGCGACGGAGTCTCGCCCATCGTGCCGAAGTTGTCCGTGGTGCGCACCAGTCCCGCACCGAACAGCCAATGCCAGGTGCGGTTGACCATCACGCGAGCGGTGAGCGGATTCGACGGGCTGGCGATCCAATCGGCGAACTCGCGGCGGCCACTCTGTTTCTCCGGCACGAGGGGCGGCGTGCCGAGCGTGGCCACTTGGAGAAAACCGCGCGGCGCTTTCGCGCCAAGATTGTGAACGCTGCCGCGCACATGGACGAACGTGTCCTCAATCTTTTCCTCCTCGCGCACGGACATGACGAGTGGACGCTTCGGCCCGGACTCCTGAAGTTGTTTCAGCGCCGCTTCGAGCGATTTCAATTCAGCGGAGACGTTCACCGTGTCGGCTTTCGCGCCCGCTTTTTTCTTGGCACCCGAAGTGGACGCGGCGATTTCCACAACCTCCGTCGGCAGGAATTGCACCGCATCCGCCGTGACATGTCCCTGCGTGCCTTCGTTCGAGACGAGCGCGTAACCGAAGCCGTTGCCCTCGAAAAGAAACTGCCCGAGCGACACGAAACGACCGTCGAGCACTGGCGCTTCCTGCTCGTTCACCAGCACCGTCGTCTCGCCGTCCGCGTGAAAGACCGTGACCGGCACATTCGTCGCGCGCGAGGTGCCGTGCTGATAAGCGAAGCGCACTTCATAACGACCCTTCTTCAAGTCCGGCTGGAAGGTGAGCGTCTTCTCGCCTTTGCCCTGCAAGTCGTCATGCACGTAGCCGTCGCCGATGTAGTGCTGGGAATGCTGCGAATGCTTCCACTCGCCGACGGCCTTGGCCTGCGCGCTGTCCACCACGAGGCCGGACAACGCACTGGCTGCGACGACGGCGGGCTGAACATCGCGCCCCGCTTTCGGATCGGAATTTTTTCCCGCCAACGCTTTCGCGGCGTCCTTCGCGTTCTTGAGTTCCTTCTGCAATGCCGCGACCTGCTGCTCGTGGGCGCTGAAAACTTTCTCCTGCTCCGGCTCGACGGGCAGCGGCAACTCGATCCACCCGGAGACGTTTGCGTTCGTGACCGTCTTCGTGTTCCGCAGGATGCCCGCCATCGCGTAGTAGTCCCGCGTGGGAATCGGATCAAACTTGTGATCGTGGCAGCGCGCGCAGCCGATGGTCTGGGCCAGCATGGCCTTGCCGATGGTGTCGAGCTGCTCGTCCACGATGTCCATGCGGAGCTGCGCCTTGTCCTGCTCTTCGAGGTTGGTGTTGCCGAGCGCGAGGAAGGTGGTGGCGACCATCCGGCGGCGCTTCTCGGAAAGAGTTTTCGAGTCGAGCAAATCGCCGGCGATCTGCTCGCGGATAAACTGGTCGAACGGCAAGTCTTCGTTGAACGACTCGATGACGTAATCGCGATAGCGCCACGCCTCTTTGAAAACAAAACCGCGCAGCGTGACCGACTCCGCATACCGCGCGACATCAAGCCAGTGCCGCCCCCAACGCTCGCCGAACTGCGGTGACGCGAGCAAACGGTCCACGACCCGCGCGAACGCGTCGGGCGCGGAGTCCTTCACGAAATCATCGAGTTGCTCCGGAGTCGGCGGCAGGCCGATCAAGTCGTAGGAAGCACGGCGGAGCAACGTGGCGCGATCGGCGTCGGCATTCGGCTGAATTTGTTTCGCCTCCAGCTTCGCCAGAATGAAGCGGTCAATGTCCGTGCGCGGCCAGGAGGAATCTTTGGTGGCGGGCGGCGCAGACTTCTTCAACGGCTGGTAGGCCCAGTGGTTTGTGGCCGGCAATTTCAGATTTGAAATTTCAGATGGCCGATTGGTGCGAGGGTCCGGCGCGCCCCTCTTCACCCACTCCGTCAGGATGGCGATTTCCGCGTCAGGCAGCTTGTTCTTCGGCGGCATCTGCAATTCCGGATCGCTCCACGAAATGACTTTGATGAGCAGCGACTTCTCGGGCTGGCCCGGCACGAGCGCCGCGCCGCTGGCGCCGCCCTTCGTCACCGCCGCCGCGCTGTCGAGGCGCAAGCCGCCCTTCTGCTTCTTCTCGCCGTGACATTCGTAGCAACGCTCAACCAGCACCGGCCGCACGCGCTTCTCGAAAAATTCCACGCCAGTTTCCGCCGCGCCCAGCAGACGCGCACTGGCAAGAACACAAGCCGCCATGAACAGCGGCACGACGCTTCGTGACCAAGGAGACATGCGCGCACCTTACCCGGAAGACCGGCGCGCAGAAACGACTTTGTGCGGCTCCACTCCGCCGGAGCACGGACTTTGATGGGAAGGGAAATGACCGCGTCTCCGGCCAGCGCATTGCCTCCGGGCGCGAGTTCTGGGAGAACGCGCGGATGTGCAAGAAATTTTCCGGCGCGCTGGTGTTCACCGTCCTCGCGGGCGCGCTGCTCCTCGCTTCAGGTTGCGCGACTGCTCCGCCGGAAGCCCGGACCATCACGCGCCTCGGCTTCGGCTCGTGCATCAATCCCGCCACGCATCCGATGCTCGACCGTGCGCTCACGCTGGACTTCGACGCCTTCGTGCTGCTGGGCGACAACATTTACGCGGACACCACGAACATGACGGTGATGGCGAAGAAGTATCGCGTGCGGAAGGAGAGCGCGTTCTTCCGCGCGCTGCGGAAGAAAGCGCCGCTGCTCGCGACGTGGGACGATCACGACTTCGGCTGGAACGACGCCGGCTCGAACTACGCGCAGCGCGCCGAGTCGCAGAAACTGTTCCTGGATTTCATGGACGAACCGGCGAGTTCGCCACGCCGCCATCGTGAAGGAGTTTATGACGCCTACTTGTTCGGCCCCGCCGGACGCCGCGTGCAAATCATTCTGTTGGACACGCGCTATTTCCGCAGTGCGCTGGCCACGGGCCAGAACAACGCGGTACCGAGCGGCGGCAAATACATTCCGCATCCCGACCCCAGCGCGACCATGCTCGGCGAGGCGCAGTGGGCGTGGCTGGAGCAGCAACTCCGCGTGCCGGCGGAGGTGCGCGTCGTCGCGTCGAGCGTTCAATTCCTTTCCGAGTTCAGCGGCGCGGAGGCGTGGGCGAATCTGCCGCGCGAAAAGCAGCGGATGCTCGACCTCTTGCAGAAGACCCGCGCAAACGGTGTGGTCTTTATCAGCGGCGACCGGCATTGGGCGGAACTTTCGCGACTGGATCGCGAAGGCGATTATCCGCTCTACGACCTGACCGCCAGCGCCCTGACCGAACCGCACAATCGCGGCACGCCCACGCCGAACCGCCTCCGTGACGGCCCGACCTATCACGATGTGAACGTGGGCCTGCTGACGATTGATTGGAGCGGGAAGACGCCAGCCGCCCACATGCAGGTGATTGACGTAAACGGGACCACGCGGATTGAGAAGCGGTTTGCCTTCTGAATCACTCCGCGAACAGTTCGTCGCGGGAAAGTTTGCGACCGGTGTGGCCGTCGAGAATGGTGACGCCTAGACCGTGCGGCGGCGCGGCGGCGAGCTTCTGGAAAAAGTTCGGGAACGTCTTCTTCACGCACGACGGGTGGCGCAGCTTGATGCCCGGCACCTTCAGCCCCAGCACCGCGAAACACATCGCCATGCGGTGATCGTCGTAAGTTTCGATTTTCGCGCCGTGGAGTTGGGACGGGAAAATTTCCAGCGTGTCGCCAGCCTCCATGACTTTCGCACCGCACTTGGTCAGTTCCGTTCGCAGCGCGACCACGCGCTCGCACTCCTGCACGCGGAGACGGCCGAGGTCGGTGAAGCGTACTGTCTGGCCGGACAAAAAAGGAAACGAATACTCCGCCGCACTCATAACGATTGCCGTCATGATGCTGTCCCCAAGATCGGACTTTCGGGAGATTTCTCTTCGATTTTTTTGTTCCTCCAAGATTTGGAGCGCTTGCTTGATCGGGACTTGGGCTTGATCGAGCTTGCGGGCCGTTCGGGCACGGGAGCCAAGCATTAGAACGTCGGGAAAAAGCTCATCAATTTGCCAGCCCGATGCAGGCCAGTGTGAAACCTCAATTTTGTTTAACTGATGAGTTGGCACTGCGACACCAAATTGTTCGGAATGCTCCAGATACTCGGGTCCGCGCGGCACCAAGCCGTGGGCCGCCCAAAAATAGCTCCCGCTCGACGCGTCCGGCTCGATTTGAAAATTCCCGCCGCACTTCGGGAACACCTTGTTCATCTCCACCGTCATCGCGACGTAGGGCGATTCATCCGCGTTCTCGCCCACGATTTCCACCTGCCAGCCGCCGCGCTCGGCGCAGAGCAGCAGCGCGGAGGCGAATTGCGAACTCTGCTCGATGCTCACGCGGCACTACGTAGGTGACGACGTGAGGAGTCTCTGATCAGCTTTTTCAGTCAGAGTCTCGTTACCTCGTCTCCTACTGCCGTGGATGATCGCCGGCAATTTGTCATTCGCTGCCTCGACTTGATAACCCAGCTCCCGCAACGCGCTGAACAGCGCGGCCTGCGGGCGCTCGTGCATCCTCGGCACGCCGCTCAGGCGATAGACACCGCGACCGAGGCAGACCATCGCGGAGAGGAAGCGCGCGGCCGTGCCAGCGTTGCCCACGAAGAGTTCGAGCGGTTGCGCCGCCGTGCCGGCCTTCGGAATTTCCCCGCCGCAGCCGCGCACGGTGATGGTGCGGTTGCAAAACTCGTTCACGTCCAGTTCCACGCGTACGTCGAAGCCGAGGCGTTGGAGGCAGTCCACCATCACCTGCGTGTCCTCGCTCCAGAGCGCGCCGGCGAGCGTGACTTCGCCCTCGGCCAGCGCGGCGAGCACGAGCGCGCGGTTCGTGATGCTCTTGGAACCGGGCACGGTGATCTCGGCGTGGACCGGCGCGGCGAGCGGGACGATTTCAATCAGGTCGGGCAAGGGCATGAGATCAAATTCCTATTCCAACGAAGCGGCCTGCGCGCACCAGCCGTCACGACGCTGCTTGGCGGTGGTAAAGAATTTTTCAATCGCCGCGGCGTCGCCCGACGCGACGGCGCGCTGGAGAGTTTGCAACTGCTCCGTCAGTTCACTGAGCGCTTGGGAGAGCGGAACGCGATTCGCCAGCGCAATGTCGCGCCACATCTCGGGCGAACCGGAGGCCACGCGCGTGGTATCGCGGAAGCCGGTGGCGCAGAGTTGCGGCTGCTCTTTCGGATGCGCGGGTTGAAGGACGTAGCTGGCCAAGGCGGCGGCGAGCGAGTGCGGCAGATGGCTGCTGCGCGCCACCAGTTCGTCGTGGAGGAGCGGCGTCATTTTCAGCAGGCGCGTGCCGAGCGCGCGCCAGAATTCCTCGGTGCGTTGCAGCGCGGCGGCGTTCGTCGCGGCGGTGGGCGTGATGATGCAGACGGCGTTGCTGAACAAATCCACGCGCGCGGCGCTGACGCCGGGCTGTTCGCCGCCGGCCATCGGATGCGCGCCGACAAAGTGCGCGCCCGCGTCCGCGACAAGCTTTTCCAAATCCGCGACGACGCTGGCTTTCACGCTGCCCACGTCGCTGACGAGCGCGCCGCGTTTCAGAGCGGGGAGAAATTTCTCCGTCAGTCCGCGCATCTGCGCGAGCGGCGTGCTGAGGAGGACGAGATCGGCGTCGCGCACCGCGGCGAGAAGATCGGTGGTGGCAAAATCCGGGAGACCGGCGCGCGCGCATTCGGCGATGGAGCTTTCGCGCCGCACGTAGCCTTGCACCACGGCGGCCAGCCCGCGCGCGCGAATCGCCAAGGCCAGCGATCCACCGAGCAGGCCGACGCCGACGAGAGCAATTTTGCGGAACAGCACGGCGGGATTTAATCCGCCGTCCGGGACAGTGGCAATGAGCAAGAAGCTGCAGCCGCCTGGAAGCCGTTGGGCACGGAGCATTTCTGCGCTGGAAAAAGCCCCGTGGAAAATGACAGGTCCGTAATGAAAAAGTCGCGTCTTGCTTCACACAGTGCGGTGTGCCAAGATCGCTCCCAAAATGAAAAAGCTCCTACTTTTAACTCTAATGACAGCGGCGTGCCTAACTACTGCCCGGGCCGCCATCTCTGTCGGTCCTGGCGGCAGTGGAACCCTCGCCTTTCCGACCAACCCCATCGTGACGGAATTCGCCACGGCGGTATTGAACGGCGCGGCGGCCACCTACACCACCGGCGGCGCGCTGGACACGGGCGTGAATACCGTGGCGGCCACCAGCAACTTCTTCAAAGTGCTGCCGACCAGCCCCACGGTCCCGCCCTCGGCCTTCTCCGGCGGCATGCGCTTCAACACGGCTGGTCTCTATCTCCAGTCCCGACCGACCACGGACGTCACCAATGCGGCCGGCATCCTGTTGGCCACGTTGCAGAACGACAGCGGCGCGCCGATCACCACCCTGAATGTTTCCTACACGTTCGCCTTCAACAACCTGACCGTGGAAGAAATCATCGGGTTCCATGCCTATTGGAGTCTCACAGGCCTGCCCGGTTCCTGGACGCTCATCCCGACCTTGTCCGACACGACCAACGCCGGCACGCACTCGGCGGCCATCAACGTCGGCTCCTGGGCGGCCAGCTCCACCATGTATCTCCTGTGGGCGGACGACAACTCGGCGGCCACGGACGGCTCCTACACCATTGATAACATGGTCATCGCCGGCGGCACGCTGCCGCTCTCCGTCACGCTCACGGCCCCGACCAACAGCATTCTCATCGCGCCCGCCACAGTGGTCGCTTCCGCCACTCCGAGTGGCGGCGTCGCGGCCGTCACGAGCGTCACCTTCTTCACGAATGGCGTGCCCTTTGTGATCGACACCACCAGCCCCTACTCGGGCACGTTGAACAATCTCCCGAACGGCACCTACACGATCTTCGCCCGGGCCTCGAACGGCGTGGACCCGGATGCGAATTCGGCCACGGCCACGGTCTTGGTTCGCGGCGAGTTCATTGATTACGTCAGCGGCACGCACTCGGAAAACTTCGACGCCAGCCTGGGCGCGTCCGGCATCGTCACCCCGCAGGGCTGGTGGGTGGGCGCGGCGGCGGCCGGCACGGCGCAATTTGTCAGCGTGGGCGACGGCAGCGCCGGCCCCGCGGCGGCGGCTCACGGCCTGAACTACGGCCTGACCGGCGACGGCAACCGCGCGCTCGGCTCCTCCCCCACGGGCGGCGACCGCAACACCGTGGCCCGCATCCGCAACGTCAGCTCGGCCAACATTGACGCCTTCAATATCTTCTTCGACGCCGAACTCTGGCGCACGCACAACACCAACACCCACATTGAGTATTTGACCAACTACGTCAGCTTCGACCTCGGTGCGTCCTGGATTCCCACGGCCTTCCTCTTCCAATCCCCGCCCGACATCGCGAACACGCCCGCCAGCTTCGCGCTCGACGGCCATCAGGCCACCAACCGCGTCGCCGGTCTCGGCGGCAACGTGGTCGCGCCCGCGCCCGTCCCGCCCGGTAGCGTCATTTACATCCGCTGGCAGAACGTCAACGACGCCGGCACCGACGGCGCCATCGCGATTGACAACGTCACCTTCCAGGCCACGGCCACCAGCCCGGCGACGCACTTCGTCACCGTGACCAGCCCGGCGAATGGCGCGACCCTTTCCGGCGGCTGCTTCGGCGCGACCAATGTGACCGTCACGGCCACGGCCAGCTTCACCACCACGAACGTCGCCTTCCAGATTGATGGCGGCGCGGTGGTGAACGACAGCACCGCTCCCTACTCCGTCACCTTCCCCAGCGTGGGTCTCGGCGCGCACACCATCACGGCCACGGCACTGAATTCCGCCGGAGCCACGGCGGTCACGAACTCGAGCTTCACCGTGCAGGGCAACACCAGCCCCATCGTTCTCTACACGAACGTCTACAGCTACGGCGTCACCGGCCTTGTCTTCGCCGTCGGCTCGCCGATCACCAACCAGTTCGGCATCACCGACCTCGACGGCACCATTGCCGGCGTCGAGTTCTTCGTGAACGGCACCCTGCACTACGCCACGAACTTCAACTTCGGGCAGATCATCGTGAACAACCTGCTCCTCGGCACCAACACCTTCGTCGTGCGCGCCACGGACAACTGCGGCGGCA
>JANNGC010000871.1:0-3026 GCA_031380445.1 Pedosphaera sp. | reverse complement strand
GCCGCGCTCGGGAATACCGTAGCTGATGAACGTCGGACGCGGCGCGCAAAGCGCGATCAATTGGTGCGAATCCACCGGCAGGTCCCCCGCGTTCTTGCTCAACGGTTTGTGTTTGCCCAGGCCGCCCCAGGCGGCCGAGAGTTTGATCACCACGTCCCGGCCCATGACGCCCAGAACGGCGTCGCACAGGAACACGGCCACGCGCAAGGTCCCCGGCTGGCGATAGGGCGCGGCGGGGGTGGTCTGGTGTTGGTAGAAGCTCAGCAGGTTGAAGGTGAACAGGACGGCCAGAAAGGCCGATTCGGTGGCATAGAAGGGCCGCAGGCAGAACCCCTGGGCCGCCAGGTCGTGCTTCAATTCCTCGATGCGTTGCTCCACGCAGGCCCGGCCGTTGTAGTCGCGCCACAACTCCACCGCGCCTTCGCTCCGGTTGGTCACCCAGATCCGGAAGGTGTAACCCGGCACGTCGAGCAGCTTGCGCCCCACCGCCGCCTTGGACTCCCGGATGCGTTCGCGCACGACGACAAAGCGCCGCGCCTTGGACCAGCCCAGCAGTTGCAGCGTGAACTCCCCGGCGTCGTGGTTTTCATCAATGGGGGTCCAGTCCTTGATGTCGGCGCAGTGGCTTTTGAGGGAGCTGGTCAGGCGGGCCACGATCACATAGCGCAGGGCCCGCTCCTCCAGAAAATCCAGGAAGGTGCCGTCAAAGAAGCCGCTGTCGGCCCGCACCGTGCGCAGGCTCATCCCCTCGGGCAGGAGGGCCAGGGCCTCCTGCAAAAACGGGACGACCCCGCGCGCCGGGCCGGTGTTGCCGCTGCGCAGCCAGCCATGCAAAATGAAGGGGGCTTCGGCCAGCACGGCCAGGAGCGGATGATGGCTGGCCCGGCCCTTGCGCCGGGGGTTGTAGCCCTGGCGGGCCCCCTCCTGCTTTCCCTCCCGGCAAAACACCGTCGAGTCCAAGTCCAGCGCGAAGCCCGCCGCCGGACACTTCACCAGCCGCAAGAGCCAGCGCCAGAGCGGCCGCCAGAAGGCCTCGACCTCGGCCTGGGTGAAACGGAGGAAGAAATTGCGGATGGTGTCGTCGCTGGGAAAACGCCCGATCCCCAGCATCGTGTGCAGCACCTTGTCCGCCCGCAGCCACTCGCAATGGGCGAAGCGTTGCGCCCCGACGACGACCGCCATCAGGAAGGCGGTCAGGGAGTGGGCCTGCGGAATGGCGTTGTTGGAGAGCGGTTCGGCAAAGGGCAGACGGGCCTGCACCTCCCGCGCGAAACCAATCTGGCCCACCAGGGAGGAAAGGAAGCTGGCCAGGCCGCCGAACGGGGAGATGGCCTTGGGCGTTTCATCCAAAACCAGCCTGGCACCGCCAAACAGGGAGGTGATTTCGGGGCGGGGCGTTTTGTGCAGGGGCGGGCCGGGTGGTTTGAGCATCAATCCCTATGCCCACAGCCCCTTCCGCAAAGCGACCCTTTTTCCTGCTTCGGAGTTCGGGTTTATTGGTGATTCATTGAAGTGGAACGGGTGAAGGGAATCGAACCCTCGTCTCGCCACACTCTTTAAAAAGCCAATGAAATCGATTGTTTTGAAGGGAAGTCATCGATTTTCCTCGACATCTTCATTCTTACTTTTATTCTTACCTGACGAAAACGAGCGCATGGCCAGTTTGTTCAAACATCCCAAATCCCGGTTTTGGTCCGCCTGCTACACCGACCGCAACGGCCGGCAACTGAAGCGTTCCACCAAGTCCACCGACAAGGCGCACGCGATGCGCATCGCGCTGGAGTTGGAGCAGGCCGAGGGGCACGCGGGTGCCGCCGCGCTGACCACCACGCAGCTTCGCAAGGTGCTCAATGATGTGTCGGAGCGAATCACCGGCGACAGCCTTGCGGTGCCATCGGTCAAAGCCTATCTGGCCAGTTGGCTTGCTGGGATTGAGGTCAGGAATGCGGCGGGAACCTTGGAACGCTACCGGAACACCGTGAACATTTTTCTGGCGGGACTGGGCGAATGCGCCAGCCATCCCATCACTTCGATCACGCCGCAAAACATCGAGGATTTCGTCAACAAGCGGTTGAAAGATGGCTCTGCGCCGAAGACCGCCAACGTGGACTTGAAAACCCTCAAGACGGCGTTTCGACGGGCGGAGGCTTATGGAATCATTCTGAAGAATCCGGCCGCCGCCGTCCTTCCCCCCAAAAACGAGTCCTCGGAACGGGAAGTCTTCACGCTGGAGGAGGTCCAGCGGCTCGTGAACGCCGCGTCGTCCACCGAGTGGCAAACCCTGATTCTCCTCGGTTATTTCGTCGGCGCCCGCCTGGGTGATTGTGTCCATCTGAAATGGGAGAATGTTGTTCCGAGGGGGGAGGTGATTGTGTATGAGCAGAAAAAGACGGGGAAGAAAGTGATCGTGCCGATGCATCTGCACGTCCGCGAGCATTTGACCCACCTCGCTCAGTTTGGAACACAGGGGTTTCTCTGCCCCACCCTGGCGGCCAGAAACTCCGGCGGAAAGCATGGTTTGAGTGAGAGCTTCAAACGCATCATGAAGCGCGCCGGCATTGATCCGAAGACCGTGCAGGGCAAGGGGACGCAAAAATTCTCAAAAAGGACATTCCATTCCTTGCGCCACAGCTTCAATTCCGCCCTGGCCAACGCGGGCATCACTGAAGAGGTGCGCATGAAATTGACCGGGCACTCATCGAAAGCGATGAAGGCGCAATACACCCACTTCGACGTTACGCCGCTGAAGAATGCGGTCATGTCGCTGCCGATGTTTGGCAGGCCCTTGCCGAACAGTTCATGGCACGGCCAAGGATTTGTGGTGGCGGAAATCGGCCCACTGCATTAGTTGCAGTTTGCTTGCGCCACAACGAACGCGAAGCAGCGGACTCCCTCTGGCAGGCTTGGCTGACCCAGGGCAAGAGGCCGCCTTTGTCTTTTGGATCACGAGGGTGCGGAAATTTCAGGACGGGACCTCTGGGGGAAAGTGGCCGAACATGCTGTTAACGGGCGGGAGGTCCCTGAAG
>JANNGC010000549.1:0-7901 GCA_031380445.1 Pedosphaera sp. | reverse complement strand
CATCGTGCTATCGATCGCATTCAGCAAGGGGTTCGGATTCTGAGCCACAGATTTGTAATCACGAGACACGTCAACTTTCACCAAGCCCGGTATGCCCCGGAACCTCCATACAGCGAGGGCGCAGAGGACCGCGCCGATGAGCGCAATGACACAAGCGATGAGGATGAGCGGACGCTTCACGGCTAAGCCTCACCCCTTCAACCCCAGCCCGAGCACCTGCTGGCAGTACTTGATGCTGCGCTCGATCTCGTTCTTCTGGTCGCTCTTGGGCGCGGTGTAGGGTTGGCCCTTCTTGGCCAAGGCCACGAACTTCGCGAAGTCGGCCACCGGGATCGTGGAGTAGGGTTTCCAAAAGTCGGCCTTGAGGTAAGGGAACGGCTTGGAGAAGCCCGAGATGGTCTCGATGTGGACGGGCACGCCGGGGCACAGCTCGGCAAAGCGGGCGAAGTATTTCTTCAGGTCGAGCTGGCCGTCGCCCATGGCGGTCCATTGCACCTTCGCGCCGTCCTCGTATTCCCAGATGGCGGAGTCGCGCAGGCTGGTGGTGACGGCGTAGGGGCCGAGGTGTTCGAGGCTTTGCAAGGGGTCTTCGAGGGTCCAGCAGGCGTTGCCGGAGTCCATGTTCGCGCCCACGTAGTCGCGGCCCGCGTCCTCGATGAGGCGCACGAGTTCGGTGGAGTGCAGGTCGCCAGCGTGGTTCTCGATGGCGACCTTGACGCCGGAATCAATGGCGAGGCTGCGCTGGCTCTTGAGGACTTTGACGGTGTCGGCGATGCGGGCGTTGATGCCGCCTTCGGTCTTGCGGTCGTCGGCATTGCCGAGCACGACGCGGAAGACGTTGGAGCCGAGCGCCTTGGCCATGCGGATGCCGAGGGCGAGGTGTTCTTCGGCGGAGTTCCAGCGCGGGTCTTTGCGGTAGGACTTGGACGTGGGGCAGATGCTCCAGGAGCCGAGCTGAATCTGGAGGCCCTTGTCGGCGGCCATCTTGCGGAGGTCGCCGAGGTAGGTGTCGTCGGTTTTCTCGAAGGGGCCGAAGTCGGTGATGAAGAGCGAGTCGGTCTGGAGCTGTGCGGCGTAGTCGATGAGTTGGGGGGCCTTCCACTTCATGTCGCGCACGGCGAAGTTGTCGAGGCCGAGCTTGATGCCGAGCTTCTTGGGCGCGGCGTCCTGCGCGAAGGCGGCGGGCGCGAGCGCGGCGGCAGCGGCGGCGGTGGAGACGGTTTTGAGAAAGTCGCGTCGGGTCGTGTCTTGTGTGGTCATGCGGGCGGATGATTTGCGAGCCGGAGGAAGGATTCAAGCGCACAGACGTAACGCCGACATTCCTGTCGGCAGGTTACGAGGCTTTCCGGCCTCGTGTCCCTGCGAGGAACGGGAGGTTGGAAAATCACCTGAACGCGCGCTCGCGTGCCGGCGTCGAAACCGACACTTTTAAGAAAACCATGAACTGCCAGTCACATTTGTTGCGCGGCCAGAACCGAGCAGAGATCACGCGGCGCTGGTTCTTCCAGCAATGCGGCGTGGGGCTGGGCAGCATCGCGCTGGGCGCACTGATGCAGCAGAGCGGTTGGGCCGCGCCGTCGGTGAACCCGATGGCCGCGAAGCAGCCGCACTTCAAGCCGAAGGCCAAGCGCGTCATCTACTTGTTCCAAGCGGGCGGGCCGAGCCATCTCGAACTGTTCGATAACAAGCCGGAGCTGGCGAAGTACGACGGCAAGCTGCCGCCGGCGGATTTGTTAAAGGGCTACCGCTCCGCGTTCATCACGCCGAACTCGAATCTGCTTGGGCCGAAGTTCAAATTCAAAAAGCACGGCCAGTCCGGCGCGGAGCTTTCCGAATTGTTGCCGCATCTTGCCGAGGTCGCGGACGACATCGCCCTCGTGAAGTCCATGCACACGGACGCGTTCAATCATGCGCCCGCGCAGATCATGATGAACACCGGCTCGCAGCAGTTCGGGCGGCCGAGCGTCGGCTCGTGGGCGACCTACGGGCTGGGCAGCGAGGCGCAGGACTTGCCGGGCTTCGTCGTCTTCAACACCGGCGGCAAGGGCACGAGCGGCGGTTCGTCGAACTGGGGCGCGGGCTTTCTGCCGTCGCTCTATCAGGGCACGATGTTCCGCAACGTCGGCGATCCCGTCCTCTACCTCTCGAACCCGCCCGGCGTGGACGCGGCGATGCAGCGCAGCACGCTGGACACGATCAATGCGTTGAACAAAAAGCATCTCGATGTGGTGGGCGATCCCGAGATCGCCACGCGCATCAATTCCTACGAGATGGCTTACAAGATGCAGGCCAGCGCGCCGGAGCTGATGGATATTTCCAAGGAGTCCAAGGCCACGCTGGAAATGTACGGCGCGGAGCCGGGCAAATCTTCTTACGCGAACAGTTGCCTGCTCGCGCGTCGCCTCATCGAGCGCGGCGTGCGCTTCGTGGAAATTTTCCACGAGTCGTGGGACCAGCATGGTGACCTGACCAACGGCTTGAAGAACAATTGCAAGACGACCGACCGCGCGAGCGCCGCGCTGGTCAAGGACTTGAAGCAGCGCGGCCTGCTCGACGACACGCTGGTGATCTGGGGCGGCGAATTCGGCCGCACCCCGATGGTGCAGGGCGGCAACGACGGACGCGACCATCATCCGAACTGCTTCACCTACTGGCTCGCGGGCGGCGGCGTGAAGCGCGGCCTCACGCTTGGCAAGTCGGACGATTTTGGCTTCAACGCCACAGAAGACAAAGTCCACGTCCACGACCTGCACGCCACGATGCTGCACCTGCTCGGCTTTGATCACACCAAGCTCACGTATCGTTTCCAGGGCCGCGACTTCCGGCTGACGGACGTGCATGGCGAAGTTGTAGAGAAGCTGCTGGCGTGAGGTGAAACGGCTTGCGTCCGTTCCGCCGAACGGGACTGCGGCCGTTCTCCGTGTAAAATCATTCAGCGAAACCGGCTCTTCCTCCGTCTAGTCTAGCCAATGCGACCGGCGATCATCAGGGTTGTCGCCGGAGTGCCGCGCGGTGATAGTGTCGCGCCAGACCAAAGTGACGGAGTTGTCCGAGGAACGTGTTATGACTGAAATTCTTCTCAAACGCGAACTGGAGCCGCTGGCGCGGCAACGGCAGCGCTACCAATTGCTCGTCGCGCTCGCCGTGGCGTGGGGCGTCGTCGCGGTCATCGCCGTCGGGGTCTTCGCGTTGTCGCGATATTTCCTGCCGCTGCCGACGGGCGCGCTGGTTTCTGGTGTTGTGGCGCTGGCGCTCATTGCCTGGGGCATCGCCGCCAAAATCGCCAATCGCTCGAAGCCGGACTTCCGCGATCTCGCGCGCAAGATTGAAACCTCCAAGCCGGACCTCCACACGCTGCTGCTCACGGCCGTCGAACAGGAACGCGATAAGAACACGGGGCAGCTCGGCTATCTTCAAGAGCGGCTCATTGGCGACGCGCTGAGTGCGATCAAGCAGGAGCAGAATCTGAACGTGGTGCCGCGCCGAAAAATGTTTTGTGCGGGACTGGCGCACGCGGCGGCGCTCATCGCCTTGCTCGCGGTGCTGTTCACGGTGCCTCGTTCCTCCTCGTCTTTCACTTCGCTGGCCAGCGGCTCGACAGCCACGCCTGCAAAGACTCAGGTAAGCATCACGCCCGGCAACGCGAATGTGGAACGCGGCAGCGCGCTCGTGGTGCTGGCGACCTTTGAAGGCCCGGTTCCCTCCGAAGCCGTGCTCGTGGTCACGACGAACGGCGGCACGGCGAAGCGCATTCCGCTGACGAAGAATCTCAACGACCCGGTGTTCGGCGCGAGCATTCCGAACATTCAAGGCCCGCTCGGCTACCGCATCGAATACAGCGCGGAGCAGACGGCGGAATTCAAAGTCACCGTCTTCGAGCATCCGCGATTGGAGCGCGCGGACGCGAACATCACTTACCCCGCTTACACCGAGCTGCCGCCCAAGCGCATCGAGGACACCAAGCGCGTGAGCGCCGTGGAAGGCTCGACCGTGGAACTCACGTTGAACCTGAACAAGCCCGTGGCCAGCGCGCGGCTCGTGGCGAAGGATCAGTCGGTGCTGCCGCTGACGATTGAGACGAACAAGGCGCAGGTGCGGCTCGACGCCTTCAAGCTGGAGAAGACGCAGAGCTATGAATTGCAACTCGTCGATGCCGACGGTCGGTCGAACAAGCTGGCCACGACCTTCACCTTCGACGCGCTCACGAATGCGCGGCCCACGCTGAAGTTCATCGCGCCGCGCGGCGACCAGCGCGTGTCGCCCTTGCAGGAAATGTTTTTCAACGGCGAGGCGCAGGATGATTTCGGGCTGAAGCAGTACGGTCTCACCTACTCCGTCGGCGGTGCGGACGGCATCGCGCTCGCGTTAGGCAGCAACGCGCCGGCGAAGATGAAGACGAATTTCACCCACCTGCTGCGGTTGGAGGACATTCGCGCGGAGGTCGATCAGTTCATCTCCTACTACATCTGGGCGGACGACATTGGGCCGGACGGGCAGTTGCGCCGCACGTCGAGCGACATGTATTTCGCCGAGGTCCGGCCCTTCGAGCAGATTTTCCGCGAGGGCGAAAACATGCAGTCGCAGAACCAGCCGCAGGAGAAGAAGCCCGGCGAGCAGGAGAACAAGAGCGAGGCGGAGAAGCTCGCCGAGTTGCAAAAGCAGATCATCAACGCGACGTGGAAACTTCAGCGCCAGGAGACAGGCGCGAAGCCGTCAGAAAATTATCTGGAGAATGAGCCGGTCGTTTTGCAGTCGCAGCAGGAGGCGCTGGCGCAGGCTGAAAGTGCGGAGGCCAATCTCGAAGACTTCAAAATGAAGGAGGCGATGCAGTCCGCGATCAAGAACATGGAGAAGGCGATGGAGCATCTCACGGCCGCGAAAGATTCCACGGACCCGCTGCCCAAGGCGCTTGCCGCCGAGCAGGCCGCGTATCAATCGCTGTTGAAACTTCAGGCGCGGGAATTCCAGGTGCAACGCCAGCAGCAGGCGCAAAGCAAAAGCCAGAGCAAGAGCCAGCAACAGCAACAGTCGCAAATCGACCAGTTGGATCTGAAGCAGCAGGAGAATCGCTACGAGCAGCAAAACCAGGCCAGCGCGCAACCGGAGCAGGACCCGGCGAAGAAGGAGCAGTTGGAGCAGTTGAGCAAATTGAAAGACCTCGCGCAGCGCCAGCAGGACATCAACGAGAAGCTGAAGGAAATTCAGGCCGCGCTTCAGGAAGCGAAGACCGAGCAGGAGAAGGCAGAGCTGGAACGCGAACTCAAGCGCCTGCGCGAAGAGCAGCGCGAGATGGTGGCCGACCTCGACGAGTTGCAGCAGCGCATGCAGCAACAGCAGGGCGAGCAGGCCCAGTCGCGCGAGTCGCAAAAGCAGATGGAACAGACGCGCCAGCAGGCGCAGCAGGCCAGCGAGGCGATGGAGAAAGGCGAAGTGCAGAAGGCGCTCGCCTCCGGCACGCGCGCCGAACGGGAACTGGAGAAGATGCGCGACGAGGCGCGGCAGAAAAATTCCAGCCAGTTCTCCGAGGAGATGAAGCAGATGCGCAACAACGCGCGCGAACTCGCCGAGAAGCAGGAAGACATCAGCAAGAAACTCGACGAGGCGGCGGGTCAGGCCAAGGCGTTGAGCGACGCGGGCAAGACTGAGGAACTCACCAAGCAACTCGCCGAGCAGCGCGCCGCCGCGACCAATCTGCTGAACCAGATGAAGCGCGTGACCGATCAGGCTGAAGTCGCCGAGCCGCTGCTCTCGAAGCAGCTTTACGATTCCTTGCGCAAGAACAGTCAGGGCAATCTCGACCAGTCGCTCGCGGCGGCGGAAGAATTAACCAAGCGCAGTTTTCTCGATCAGGCGAAGCCGTTTGAGGAGCGCGCGAACCAGCAGATTCAGAATTTGAAAACGGACGTGGAGCGCGCGGCGGAAAGCGTGCTCGGGGACGAGACCGAAGCCTTGCGCACCGCGAAGCGCGAACTCGACGCGCTCACCGAACAGCTCCAGCGCGAACTCGCGCGTGCGATGGCAACGAACCGGGTTGGTTCCAATGCGCTTGCGGCGGCGGGTGCGCGCGGCACGAATGGCGCCGGACGGATGGCTTCGACGAATTTGCAGGCGCGACTCGGCTCGACCAACGCGCCCGGCCAGTCACGCTCCGGCACCAACGCCGTCGCGGGCAGCGGACGCGGCACGAATGATCAGCAACTGGCCTCCGCGCCGGGACAGAACGGACAGCAACAGCAAGGACAGCAGCCCGGACAAACCGGCGAACAATCTCAGCAAGGTCAAGGGCAGCAAGGCCAGCAGGGGCAACAGGGTCAGGGCCAGCAGGCGCAGTCTGGTCAGCAGGGCCAGCAGGGACAACAGCCCGGCCAAGGCCAGCAACCCGGACAGCAACAGGCGCAGCAAGGCCAACAGGGACAACAAGGACAGGGTCAGCAAGGCCAAGGACAACAGGGCCAGCAGGCGCAAAACGGTCAGGGCCAGCAAGGGCAGCAGCCCGGACAGCAGGGACAACAAGGTCAACAGCAAGCGCAAAACGCACAACAGGGCCAAGGCCAAGGTCAGTGTCAATGTCAACAAGGACAGCCCGGCCAGCAACAAGCGCAACAGCAACAACAGCAGGCGCAACAATCTCAGCAAGCCCAACCCGGTCAGGGCCAAGGCCAGGGTCAGGGCCAGCCGCAGCAAGCACAGGCACAACAGCCCGGCGAAGCGCAGGAGCCTTCTCAGCAACAAAACCAGAACGCGCAGCCCGGCCAGCGCGGACAACGCGCCAATGAACTCGCGAACCTGTTCAATCAGGCCGGCCCCGGCACCAGCACTCGCGCACGGGAGGGAGACGGCAGCGAACCCAGCCCGCTCACCGGCGACGAATACGGCGAGTGGTCGCAGCGCCTGAGCAACGTCGAGGAGATGGTGGACAAACCGGAGTTGCGCAATCAGGTGGCCCAAGCCCGGGACCGCGCCCGCGCCGCCCGCGCCGAGTTCAAGCGCCACGCCAAGCCGCCGCAGTGGGACCTGGTGCAGAAGGACATTCTCAAACCGCTCCTCGAAATCCGCGAACGCCTCGCCGACGAACTCAGCCGCCGCGAGTCCAAGGATTCCCTCGCGCCCATCGATCGCGACCCCGTGCCCGGTAAGTATTCCGACCTCGTGAAGCGCTACTACGAGAAGCTCGGCCAAGGGCAGTGACGTGTTCCGGCGTGCCGGTGCTGCGGCCTTGTGAGCCTAGATGGGGGCCTCGTTCCTCGACGCATCCAAGGCTCGATCTCCCAGGTGCGCTTGCCTCTCTCAGCCCGCAGATTCAAGAAAACTCACGCGGCCAAACAGCACTTGAGAGAAAGCCCTTTCATTCCTCCGACCTTCATTCCCCTGACTGAACGTCTGACGACGGACTGAAGTCAGGAGCATGAAGACCACGGCCCCGGCTGATAGTTCTTCAGCCAGGGCGGCTGCCCCACTATCGGGACGCTTCAACTCCATTTCTTGCCGCGATCCTCGGGCACGATGCGGCGGAGGCAGTAGATGTCCGACTTCGCGAGATCGTCGCGGTGTTTCTGCAAATCTTTCCACGGGTCCCACTGCGCGCTGATGAGCTTGCCGGTGATGCCGTCGCTCTCGGCGCTGGCTAGATAAACGGCGAGGCTCGCGCCGAGGTCGAGCGGGGTCGCGCCTTTTTCCTTCCACTGCTTGTTCTTCTCGAAGAAGGCCGCGCCGACTTTCTCGGTCCCGGCAGCGAGCACTTCATCAATGAGCCGCGTGGCGAGCGCGCCGGGGGCGATGGCGTTCACGTCCACGTTGTGCGGTTTCAATTCCTCGGCGAGCGTTTCCATCAGGCGCACGACGGCGGCCTTGCTCGCGGCGTAGGCGCTGATGTTCGGCAAGGGATTGGTCGCGCCGCCGCC
>JANNGC010000545.1:0-1663 GCA_031380445.1 Pedosphaera sp. | reverse complement strand
CGCGGCGGCGCGAGCGCCGGGGCCGCCGTCTGAGCGGCGGTGGTCCGAAGTAGGCGGTGCTTGGAACCGTGCTCCCCAGTCCGGTGGCCATCCCCCAACCCGCCGTCGTCCGCCGGGACGTTTGTTTTCCACACGGGCTCTTCACGCCGCTTCACCGTTCGAGCGCGCCACGGGCCTTGAATATCAAAGCGTGGTCCGCCTTGAAGCGGCCTTTAAGTCTCGGCCTCACGCCGTCTGCGCGGTCAGCGCCTCACGGGCTTTGCGGAGCAGTTGCTGCGCGGTGAAGGGCTTGCTGAGAAAATCAATCTGCTTCTCGATGTCCGTCGAACGCGTGCAGGCCGTGGCGCAGAGCACGCGCGTGGCCGGCGAGACCGTCCGCACCTTCTCGATCAGTTCCCGCCCGTTCATCTTCGGCATCACCATGTCGGTGATGAGCAGGTCAATGAGCGACTTGGTGTCGTGGATCAGTTGCAGCGCCTTCTCGCCGCTGTTCGCGGTGAGCACGCGGTAGCCGCGCGATTTCAAAACCATCTCGGCCATGGTCAGCACCATCTCCTCGTCATCCACCACGAGGATGGTTTCTTCGCCGTCGAGTTCGTAGTCCTTGATGATTTTTTCCTCGACGATTTTTTTGATGGCCGGGAGATAGACGCGCACCGAGGCCCCCTGCCCCAACTGGCTCGACACGGCCACGCCGCCGCCGTGGTTCGTCACGATGCCATAGACCCACGCGAGGCCGAGGCCGCGATGGCCGTACTTCGTGGTGAAAAACGGCTCGAAGATGCGCGGCAAAACCGCCGGCTCGATGCCGCAGCCGTTGTCGCTGATCTCGATGCAGACGTACACGCCGGGCAGCAGATGCGCGGTGCGGTCCTGCGTGGGCGCGCTCAGTTCGAGATTGCGCGTCTGGACGGTGATGCGTCCGTCGGCGGTGATGGCCTGGACGGCGTTCTCCAAAATTTTCACGAAGGCCTGCTGCATCTTGGCCTCGTCGTAATTGACGGTGAAGACCTTCGGCTCGAGCTGCAACTGCCAGGCGAGACCGTTGTACTGCGGCGTCTGAAACAGCTCGGCGGTGCGGCGCATCAGGGTGTTGATGTTGCCCGAGGTCTGCGCGTAGGCGTCCTTCTGCTCGGAGCTGAAGGCGGCAAGCTGGTTCGCGACCTCGGCGGCGCGCTCGGAAGCTTTTTCAATTTCCGTGAGCGACGTGCGCCACGGGTGATGCGGCTCCGTGGTGCTGAGAATGTGGGTGACGTGGCCGAGGATGGCGGTGAGCGTGTTGTTGAAATCAAGCGCCACGGTGCGCGTGAGCTGGAGCGCGCAGTCGAGCTTCTGTTTTTGCGCGAGGTTGATTTCCACGGACTGGCCCTTGGCCTCGGGACGCGCGGCGGCGGGCGCGTTCGGGAATAGCTGGAAGAGAAAACATTTCGCGCCGTCCTGATCGAGAGAACAGACGCTGGCGTGGAAGGGCGTGATGGCGATGCCCTTGCCGCGCAACTTGAGCGGGGTGGTGAGCGACTTGCCCGCCGTCACTTTGTCGAGAAAGCCCGCCGGGTCCGCGCCGTTCTCGTTCGTCCACAGGGCGACGAGCGGTGCCGCGCCGCCCTCGGCTTTCGCGCCGAAAAATTCCAGCGCCGCCGCATTCGCCTCCCGTATCTTCGCG
>JANNGC010000869.1:0-1899 GCA_031380445.1 Pedosphaera sp. | reverse complement strand
CAGGCCGTTGAGCGTGGTGCGGAAGTAGAACGTGATGTTCGTGCCGCCGATGCCGCCGAAGGTCGCGTTGGTGAGGTTGAGCGAGGTGTTGGTGCCGTTGCCGCCCGCGAGGTTGGTGAACAGGGTCAGCGGGGCCAGCGTGTTTTCAAAGGCCAGGAAGCCTGCGCCGGACGGCCAGAGACTGTCATCGTAGACGACATCCGACCAGGTGCCGCCGAGGTTGTTGCCCGACTCGTCATACTTCCAGACTTGGTTGTAGGACATGATCACGACGGTCGCGACCACGGGGCGTGACGAGGGCGTCGCGGCGTTTGCGGCTTCCGAGCGATCTACGATGCCGCTCAACGTGATGGTGTAGTTCTGGTTCACCGTGCGCGGACTGGTGGTGAGCAGGACGGTGCTCGCGTTGACCAGCACGGCGGACTCGATGGTCAGGGTGTTGGGGCCGGTGACGCTGTAATTGGCTTCGGTTTCCGCCGCCGTCACGTTCAGGCCGAAGGCGTCGGTGATGGTCAGGGTGATGTTCGTGAGGTTCACGCTGCCGATGGCCGAGACGAAGGCCGGGGCCGTGACGTCCGCGTTCACGGTGAGCGTGGCGATGGGGCTGTTCGTGGAACCCAGGCCATTGGACACGAGCACACGGTAGTTGCCGCCTTGGCTGGGGAGCACGCCGAGAATGCTGAAGGAGGCGTTGGTCGCATTCAAGATGGGCGAACCGTTCCGGCTCCACTGGTAGGTGAGCGGGAGCGCGCCATCCGCCACCACGGAGAGGGAGACGTTCGCTCCTTCGGCGACCGTCTGGCTGGCCGGCGGAACAATGATGGTCGCAGGGCCGGCGGCAAACGTGCTGATGGTGGCGGACAGTTCCAACGCGAATTCCATGTCCGAACTGGTCGCACCGTTCTGAAGCACGACGACCGCGATCAAGTTGTCGCCCGCGACGAGGCCGGCGGCGGACAACGGAAGCACGCCGGAGACGGGGGCTGGCTCAGGCGCACCGACCGGAGCGCGCGAGGCGACCGAGAGGGTTCCCGTGGGCGCATTGAAGCGGCCCGCCTCCACGCCGTTGATATACACCACGGCTCCATCCTCGAAGACATGGCGGATGGACAGGGTCACGCCCACCGTGCTCGACGGCAGGAAGAAATTGCGGCGGACGAAGACGGCGGAACTGTCGGCAATGGGATACGCCGGGGTGACGATCGGCACGCCGTTCACCGAGGCATCACGTCCGATGCCGGTCGGGGCGCTCGTCCAAGTGGAGTCATCGTAGCCAATGGTTTCCCAGCCGGTGCCGAAGAGGTTGGTTTCGAGGCTCAAGCGCCAGATGTTGTTCGGGCCGCTGAAGTCAATGAGCAGGAGATCGCGGCGGATGGGGATGAAGGTCGGGTTGGGGTTGATGACGTTGCCCGGATCGGCCACGCCGAGGGACGTGTCATAAACGTCGGCGATATAGACCGAGTAGTTCACGCCATCGGTCAGCGCGGCGAGCATGGTCAGGGTGATGGTGTTGCCAATTACGACGGCGGAAAACGGCGGGGTGCCGGCGGTGAAATCGGTGCCGGTTTCATAGACAAGGAAGGCGCCGGTGTCGGCGTAAGCGGGATTCATCGGCTCGGAGAAGGTGAGGACAATATCCGTTCCGTTGGTGCTGGCGGTGGCGGAGACGGCGGTCGGAGCGTTGGTGTCCGCATTGACGGTGAGCGTGGCTCCGGCGCTGAACGGGCTGTTGAAAGCGTTGGAAACCATGCAGCGAAACACGCTGCCGTTGGCGGAGAAGGGAGCAGCGGGAATCGTATAGCTGGCGCTGTTCGCGCCCGGGATGAACACCCCGTTGCTCTGCCAGTAGAAAGACTGTGGAGAGCCGCTCGCCGCCACCGTGAAGGAGGCGCTGCCGCG
>JANNGC010000863.1:0-3294 GCA_031380445.1 Pedosphaera sp. | reverse complement strand
TGTTTCAGAACCGTGTGCGCACCACCAACAAGACCGAATTGCTGATCTTCATCACCCCGAAGATCGTGACCGACCGCTCGGCGGCCCGATAGGTTTGGATACCTCGACACCGACACCGGCTGCCAAGATGCCTGTCGCCTGATCGACGCAGGGAAGCGAACATGATGATTCTTCGACGTCTCTTTTCAGTCTGCACCCTGCTCGCGCTCGCCGCGTGCGGGGGTGGCGGCGGCAATACTTCGCCGTTCGGCGGCAGTGCCGGTGGCGGCGGGGGCACCACGCCGCCGACATCGACCACGCCGGTCAGTAGTCTGGTCATCGTGCTGAGCGCCGCGACCTTGGCCAACAACAGCACCACGCCGGTAACTGCCACGGTGACGGCACTGGACGCCAACAACAACGCCATCAGCGGCGCCGCCGTCACGTTGGCCGCAAACGCAAACGCGGTGGTGACGGTGACCACCGGCGCCACCACCAACACGTCTGGCCAATTGTTGGCGACGGTGAGCTACGGCTCCGACACCACGCCGCGCGCCGTGACGCTAACGGCCACCGCTGGAAGCGTGACGAAGACCGCCACGCTGCAAGTCATCAGCAGCGCGTCGGCACAACCCGCAGCCATCGAACTCATCGCTTCGGCCAACTCGGTGGGCACCGGCGGCGACACCATCACCATCCAGGCCTTCGTCAAGGACGGCAGCAACAACGCGCTGGCCAATGCGCCGGTGGTGTTCAATTCCTCGACCGGCACCTTGTCGAGCGTGTCGTCGAGCACGAATGCTTCGGGCGTGGCGGCGGCCACGTTTGCGGCGGGTGCGAACAAGGCGAATCGAAACGCGACCATTTCAGTGACGGCGCAGACCGTCACCGCTTCGCTGACGATTCCGATCGTCGATACCAAGCTCCAGCTGTCGGGGCCGTCTTCGGTCGTGACCGGCAATACCAAGCCCTTCACGGTTATAGCCACCGACTCGAAAGGCAACGCCATCGCCGGCGCCACGGTGACCGGCACCAGCTCGCTGGGCAATGCCATCACGCCGGCTGGCAGTGCTGTCACCGACAGCTCGGGGCGCATCGTCTTCAATTACGTTGCGACAACCGCAGGCACAGATTCCGGTTTGCGCTTTTCCGGCCTCGGGGCACAGGTTTCCCCGACGCCGGCCTTCGTTGTCAGCGGTGACGATTTCGCGTTCACATCACCCGATCCCGCAGTCACCACGTCAGTGGCCGTTGGCACGTCGCAGGCCGTTTCGGTCCGCTACCGGATCAGCGGCGTCCCGCAGGCGAACAAGGTGGTCTCATTCAGCGCGACAGGCGGGTCGATATTGCCCGCCAGCAGTACCGTCACCGATGCCAGCGGCGTTGCCACGGTGAACGTGCAGTCAGCGTCGGCCGGGCCGCTGACGGTTCAGGCATCGATCGCCGGCGTGGCCACGACCGCGTCGTTGCAACTGTCGATCGTCGCCACCACGCCGAGCACGCTCACGCTGCAAATTTCGCCGACCGCATTGCCGGTCAATTCCACCGGTTCCGGCTCGAACAACGTGGCGCAGGTGATCGCCAAGCTGCTCGACGCGAACTTCAATCCGGTTGCCGGGCAGGTGGTCAACTTCACCCGTGTTTCCGACCCCAGCGGCGGCAATCTGCTGCAGGCGTCCAGCACCACGGACAGCACGGGAACGGCCGTCGTCACCTACCGCGCCGGGCCGCAGAGCACGGCCAACAACGGCGTGGTGTTGAGCGCGACGGCTGCGGCATTTCCGGCGGTCACCAACACGGCAACATTGACGGTGAACCAGGCGGCGCTGTTCATCACCCTGGGCACCGGCAATGTCATCGACAACCTTGATCCGCAGACCTACAAGAAGGACTGGGTGGTCTATGTCACCGATTCCAACGGTGTTGCTGTCAACGGCGTCAACCTGACGATGAAGTTTTTGCCGCAGTACTACCGCACCGGCAAGCTGGTGTGGGACGGTACGCAGTACGCGTATGGCAGCCCGATCTACGAATGCATCAGTGAGGATCGAAACGAGAATGGCATTCTCGATCTCTCGCCAGTGGTCGTCAGCGGTGTCACATACCCGAACGAGGACATCAACGGCGACGGAACGCTCACCCCTGGCAATGTGGTGGCCGTCACGCCGCCTTCGGTGCAGACGGCCAATGGCCGCGCGACGGTGTCGCTGATCTATGCCGAGTCGATGGTGCCGTGGATCAACGCTCGGCTGACGGCCAGCGCCACAGTGGCCGGCACCGAGTCACGCCGTGACGCGGATTTCGTCATCGTCGGTTCGGCACCTGATTTCACGCAGCAGACCAATCCGCCTGCAGGGCTCATCAGCCCGTTCGGCCTGTTTCCCAAGCCGTCGATCGACCCGCCGCCGAATGTGCCCGTGAACGGGAAGTGGCCGACCAACCAGACGTGTGTACGGATCCAATGACGGTCGGTGGCCTGATCGTTTGGTTGCCGACCGCCACCCAGGGCCGCTGACGAGCCCAACCCCGGGTCTCAGTCTTTCCCTCGTCGGCATGCCCGGCTGTGGCAAGTCCACAGTCGGGCGCAGTCTCTCGCGCCACCTGGGCCTGCGCTTCGTCGACAGCGACGTCGAGATCGAGCGCCGCATCGGCATGCCGATCCGCGACTGTTTCGAGCAGCGCGGCGAAGAAGCTTTTCGCGACATCGAACAGGACGTGATCGACGCGTTGGCCCATGAACGCGGCATCGTGCTCTCCACCGGCGGCGGCGCCGTCTTGCGGCCTTCCAACCGTGACGCGCTGCATTCGCGCACCCATGTCTTCTACCTGCGCTCGACACCGGAAGAACTGTTCCGCCGCCTGCGCCACGACACCCAGCGCCCGCTGCTGCAAGTCGACGACCCGCTGAAGAAATTGCGCGAGCTGTACCGCGACCGCGACCCGCTGTACCGGCGCACCGCGCACTTCGTGGTCGAAGCGGCGAGGCCTTCGGTGCACGGGCTGCTCGGCATGGTGCTGATGCAACTCGAACTCGCGGGCCTGGTCGATCCCGCGGCGGTGCCTTCGCCGGTGGACCGCGGGCAATCCTCAACGGGCCACCGCTGAAGCCCGGAGCCCTTCAGCCTTCGAGCCGCGCCCTACACTGGCGCATGGCCGCAGCAGCCGCAATGCAGACGACGAACACCTTGGTGCCGGTGCGCACGCCCGGCGGCCACTACGACATCCACATCGGCAGCGGCCTGCTCGAACAAGCCGCCGTCTGGCAGGGCCTGCCGCGCGCCCAACATGCCGTCATCGTCAGCAACCCGGTTGTCG
>JANNGC010000401.1:0-8953 GCA_031380445.1 Pedosphaera sp. | reverse complement strand
GAGCTTCAATTCCGGCAAGGTCACGGTGTAAGTGCCGACGATGGGCACGGTGGCGTGGACTTTCGCGCCGGTGATGAGGAACTCATCCACCTGCAATTTTTTCTGCGCGCCGCCTTTGCCGTCGTCCTTGGACGGGGCGTCGCCGGGTTTCTTTTCGCCGCCGAGGTTGTCCAAGATTTTTTCCAAATTGCTGCCGGTGAGGCCGTTCTTCTCGAAGGTGATCTCCGGCCCCTCGACCTTGATCGAGCGGATGACGACTTTGTCGCCGAGTAAAGACTTGGGCACGATGGAGACGTGGGCGGTGCCGACCTTGATGGCTTGGGGCGATTTGTAGCCCTCGGGATTGCCGATGACGAAGTCCTTCAACGTGCCGCTGCCGCCGAGCACGGAGACCGTGGCGCTGCCGAGCGTGACCGGCACCTTGGTCACGGCGGGACCGACCTTCTCGACGCCCGACTTGATGATGTTGCCGAGGTAGAACAGGCCGACGAGCAGCAGCACGACGACGAGGAGGACGAGCACGGCGACGATGCGAATGAGTTTTTTCATGCGCGACGAAAGTAGCGAAAGGCAGGGCGGGAGTGAAAGCGGGGAATTGTGCCGAGGTGCGTGGTGGCTTTGGTCGCGCGGCGACCGTTCTTTTTTAGTGGAGCAGGCGTCCCGCCTGCCGCAGTCCTTGGGCCGTCTCGGCTGAAGAAACACCAGCCGGGACGGCCAGTGGACGAGTGGCAGCCGGGACGGCTGCCCCACTATCTTACGCGAAGCGTTCGCCCGCGCGCAGCGGATGGCCGGCGAGGAACTGCGCGGCAGCCAGGCGCTTGCCACCCTCGCGCTGAAGTTCGAGGAGGCGCAATGCGCCCTCGCCACACGCCACGGTCAGGCCGTCGCGGTTCGCGGAGAGAATTTCACCGGGCGCACCCTTGGCATCCGCCAACATCTCCGCGCGCCAGATTTTCAGCAGCGTGGGCGTCGGTTCCGTTTGCAGAAAAGAAAACGTCCCGGGCCACGGCGTCAGGCCGCGCACGCGGTTCCAGAGCGTGCGCGCGGGCTGCGACCAGTCGAGGCGGCCGTCTTCCTTTTTGATCTTCCGCGCGTAGCTCGAACCTTCGGCGGGCTGCGGTTGGGGAATGATTTTGCCCCCGACGTAATCAGGAATCGTTCGCGCCAGCAGTGCGCCGCCGAGTTGCGCGAGGCGGTCGTGGAGCGTCTGCGAATTGTCCTCCGCCACGAGGGCCGTGCGCGCCTCGCTCACGATGGCTCCGGTGTCGAGTCCCGCGTCCATCTTCATGATGGTCACGCCGGTCTCGGCGTCGCCGTTGAGGATGGCCCACTGGATCGGCGCGGCTCCACGATATTTCGGGAGCAAGGAAGTGTGGACGTTCAGGCAGCCGTGGCGCGGCACGTCGAGCAACGACTGCGGAAGAATTTGTCCATACGCCGCGACCACGATGAGGTCGGGCGCGAGCGCGCGCACTTGCTCAAGGAAAGATTCTTCGCGCGCGCGTGCCGGTTGCAGCACCGGGAGATTTTTCCGCAACGCCAGTTCCTTCACGGCGGACGGTTGTAGTTTCAAATCACGGCCCTTCGGCTGGTCCGGCTGCGTGACCACGGCGGAAATCTTCCACGCCGGTTCGGCGAGCAAGGATTCCAGCACGGTGGCCGCCAGCGGCGGCGTGCCCATGAAAATAACCGAGAGCGAAGCAGGCTGCTGGCTCATCACTTCGTCACGGCCAGTGTGGCGATGACGTCGAGGACGTTGCGCAGGACATTGAGCGGAGCCTGCGTCGAGTCAATATGATGCACCAGCTTCGGGCCGTAAAATTCGAGCACGGGCTTGGTCTCCAGTTCGTAGGTTTCGAGGCGCTGGCGGATGACATCAAGGTTCGCGTCGTCGAGACGGTTCTCGCGCAGCGCGCGGCGTTGCAGCCGCTCGACCATTTTCTGCATGTCCACGCAGGCGAGGTGAAACACGGCGCGCACGTCGAGCGTGTCCTTGAGAATCTCGGCCTGGCGCGGATTGCGCGGAATGCCGTCGAGCACCAGCGTGTCGTGGTCGGGATCGAAGGTGCGGTTGATGGTGCTGGCCTCGATGTTGCGCCGCCAGAGATCGATGGTCGGCTCGTCCGGCACGAGCTGGCCCCGGCTGGAATAATCCACGAAGGTGCGCCCGAGCGGGTCGGTGATGCGGAGGTTGCGGAAGGCGTCGCCGCACGCGAAGTGGAAGAGGCCGGGAATGGTGCCGAGGATTTTGCCCTGCGTGCCTTTGCCCGAACCGGGCGCTCCGAACAACAAAACCGTGCGATATTTCATGGCTCAACTTTCTTCACTGCGGGCGCGCGCTTCGGCCCTCGACTTTCGTCTCTCGACTCTCGACGCCGCTCAGGTGTCCTTGTGCTTGACCGTGACCTCGTAGATTTCGCTGAACGGAATCATCACGTCCTCGGTGGCGACGCCTTTGCGAATCTGGAGAAAAACTTCGTTCGCCTCGACCTTGCTCAGGCGCTGGCCGGTGTATTCACCGCGCGCAGATTTGACGAGGATGACCTTGTCCTTTTCCGCCTCGCCGGGCACGACCTTCAAGAAGCCCGCGAACTTCGTCTCGAAGAAGCGGCGGTTGAAGGTGGTCTGGCCACGCGCATAGACGACGGGCTTGGGCAGTTCCGGCTGCGCGGGTCCGGTCTCGACCGGCGCGGCTTCTTCCGCCACGGGCGCTGCCTCAATGGGGGCTTCTTCCACCACCGGCGCTTCGTAAGCCTTCTGCCGATGCGTCGGCATGGCGAGGAACAAGGCCGGGGCTACGAACGGGAGAAGGGCTGAAACCGCCGCGACCATCATCGGCGGGCGCTGGCGGAAGATGCCGATTTCAAACCCAGCGTAAATGTTCGCCGCATAGACCAGCAGCAGCAGCGTGATCATGATCGGCGAGGCAAAGAGGCTGCCGCCCTGCGGACGGTCTAGGCGCGGCGGCATCACCAGACGCGGGCGGCGATCCGCCGAGGCATTGGCCGACTCGAATTTAGGATCGAGAAACACGTCCGCGAAGAACTGCGCCTGCCGGTCGCGGTGATTGGCCAGTTCGCGCAAAGTCTTCTGGGAAAGTTTCGCCCACGGCACGTTGGTATAGACCGGATTGTCCACGCTGCCCTCGAGCGCGACCTGGATGTGCTGGTCCTTAAACGAGACGAGCCGGCCACTGACCTTGCCGCCATTCTCAAATTCCAAGACCGTGGCCGGCACCTGCGCGAACAACGGCCACGCCGCAAGCACCAGCCAGCAAACTACGCATCGGAACAACATGATGGGTCTGGATTAACAAAGCACTTTCGGCAACGGAAGAAAAAATCCCGGAACTCAGCGGCGACCGAGTTCCTCCGCCAGTTCTTCCACGATCCAGTTCTCCCGCCGCGCGCCCAGCCGGTCCGCCGCCGCGCCGTGCTCGAGGACGGCGTGACGCAGCGTGGCGAGCGGATCACGTTGCAACATCGGCTGCGCGAGCCAGCCGGTCAGGTAGCCCGCGAGCAAATCGCCGCTGCCGCCCTGGGCCAGGCCGTCGTGGCCCGAGCTGTTCACGAACCCTGCGCCAGTGTTCTTGCCGATCAAAGTGTGCCGCCCCTTCAACACCACGCGGCAGCCGCCGAATTTTTCCGACAGCGCGCGCAGCGAGCCGAGGCGGTCGCGCTGAATCTCCTCCGCCGTGATGCCGAGCAGCCGCGCCGCCTCGCCCGGATGCGGCGTGATGACCCGACACGCGCCCGCCGGTGTCGCACCGTCTGGCAGCCAGTCCAGCGCGCTGGCATCGGCGATGACCGGGCGCGGATCGTTCGACCAAAGATGGCGGAACCATTCTCGCACGGAAGGCGGCAACGTTTCTGCCGCCAGGCCGGGACCGAAAAGGAACGCGGTGAACTTCTCAACCGCCCGCGACCGGGCTGCGTCCGGCCACGGACTCACCATCACCGCCTGAAGTTGCGCCGCGACCGCTTGATAAACTTCGGTCTGCGTGAAGATCGTGATGAGTCCGGGCCGCGCTCGCTGTGCGCCGCGCGCGGCCAGCACCGCCGCACCGTGATAGCCGAGACTGCCCGCCATGATGGCGGCGTGGCCGAAAGTCCCCTTGTGTCCGGCCACGGGGCGCGGCGGCGGGAAATTGGTGAAGTCGTCAGCCATCGTCCATTGAAGTTCACTGGCCACGGCGCACGGGATGAGTCCCACCTCACTCGCGACTTCGAGCCGTCCGACGTGCGTGGCGGCGGGTGTGGCCAGCAGCCCGCGCTTGGGAGCGCCAATCGTGACGGTCACTGCGGCTTGGATGGCGACGGGTTGCGGCTCCCCGGAATCCGCGTCGAGTCCTGATGGAACATCCACCGCCAGCACCCGCAGGCCCGACTGGTTCACCGGGCCAATCAACTCCTGCCACGCGACGGCCAGTTCACGATTCAAGCCGATGCCAAACAAGCCATCGACGACGAGATTGGGGCCGGCTTGCAACGCGCCGACAACCTCGGGCCGCGCGATTAAGGGATCGACCACGTTGAGCAACTTCACCGTGCGCCCGGCCAGATGCGGCACCATCGCGCGCACGTCGTCGCCATTGTGACCTTGGCCCGCGAGCAGGAGGATTGAGTCGCCGAGCTTCGTCAGTGCGAGCGCGTGCTGCGCCAGCACCTCGCCGACGCGCGCGATGACGGCGGACTCCGTCTGGCCGCTGGCCCAGGTGGCGCGTTCCCACGCCCGCATCTGCTCCACGGAAATGACCGGCACTGGCATGGCGCGAGTAGAGCAAATGGCGGGCGGACCGGAAATGTTTTGTAGGGCGGCTAATTTTTCCGGCGGTGTGCGATATGAGTCGGCAGCGGAGCGCGCCTTTAGGCCGCTTCAATCCACCACCGCCAGAGGGCGTCTCATATTCGAGCGGCCTCGGAGTTGCGAACGATGAAGCGGCGTGAACGCCGCGCTCCCGCCCGCCTACAGCGTGTTCAACACATCCACCAACTGCCGCAGCCGCCCGTAATGCCGGCGGTCAAAATCAAAGCAGATGCGTGGCAGGTGCAGGAATTGATCATCCTCCCGCTCCTCGATGTATGGCTCGCACACGCAAATTTTCTCGCCCACCATGATGTCGGCGAAATCCTCGTTCAGCGCCTGGATGGCGGACTCTGACGGCGCGTGCTGGACACGGATCACCAGCTTGTCGTGTACGAAGCGCATCGAGTGATAGTTGCGATAGAACTTCGTGATCACTTTCACCGCGTGATCCACGTCGTCCGTGCATTCGTAGAGGCGCAGGTCATCCGCCGAGATCAGTTTGTTCCGCAACAGATGCTCGCGAATCGTCCGGTCCCAGGTGTGCCAGTAATCCGCGCCCGGCGGGTCGAGCATGATCAGCGGCATCAGCCGGCTCTTGCCTGTCTGCATCAGCGTGAGCGCCTCGAAGCCCTCGTCCATCGGGCCGAAGCCGCCGGCGAAGAGCACGATGGCGTCCGAGTTCCGCAGGAAGGTGAGCTTGCGCGTGAAAAAGTATTTGAACGTGATGAGCTTCTTGTCTTTTTGAATGATCGGGTTCGCCGTCTGCTCCCACGGCAGACGGATGTTCGCGCCGAAACTGTTCTCCGGCCCCGCGCCCTCGTGGCCCGCCTGCATGATGCCTGGCCCCGCGCCCGTGATGATCATCCAGCCCGCCGCCGCCATCTTGCGCGCAAAATCGTGGGCCTGCTGATACTCGGCCTTCGTCGGCAGCGTGCGCGCCGAGCCGAAGATCGTGACCTTGCGCTTCTCGGCGTAGGGCGCGAAGAGCTTGTAGGCGAGGCGCAGTTCCTTCATCGCCACGGCCATCACGCGCGCGTCGCCGCGGTCCTGCACGTCCTGCAACATCTTGAGCGCGTTCTCGATCACGTCCTCGACGAGATCGGGATTGGCCCCGCCGCCTTTGAGCGCAATGAGTTCCTGAATGCGCCGCCGGAGGTCGGAATCCGTGGTGGCCGGCTTGTCCAATTTTTCCATGCGGACGGGACGCTACTGATTCGCCGTGGCGTCTGCAAACTTTGGCGCAGCGCGGAAAACTTCCGCTCCGCGTGAAAGCAGATTTTTCGCATTTGGCATTTTCCCGCGCGCCGTTACCGTGCGCCTCTTTAGGAACAGCGGATGGACTATAAAAACACACTGAATCTGCCGCGCACGGACTTCGCGATGAAGGCCGACCTCGTCGCGCGCGAACCGCAACGTCTCGCCAAGTGGGAGAAGGAAAATCTTTACGCCCGCATTCAGGAGGCCCGCGCGACGGCCCCGAAATTTGTCCTGCACGATGGCCCGCCCTTCGCCAACGGCGACGTCCACATCGGCACCGCGCTGAACAAGATCCTCAAGGACATCGTGGTGAAGTACAAAACGCTGCGTGGCTTCAGCGCGCCGTACGTGCCGGGCTGGGACTGCCACGGGCTGCCGATTGAGTTCAAGGTTTCACAGGAGTTGCGCAAGGCCGGCAACACCGCCGCCGACGCCGCGACCATCCGCTCCGCCTGCGACGCCTACGCGCGCAAATACATCGATCTCCAGCGCACGCAATTCAAACGCCTCGGCGTGCTCGGTGACTGGGATCATCCGTATCTCACGCTGAACAAGGAATACGAGGCCGACGAACTGCGTCTGTTCGCGGACATCGTGGAGAAGGGTTTCGTCTATCGCGGCAAGAAGCCGGTCTATTGGAGCATCCCGTGCCGCACCGCGCTGGCCGAGGCCGAGGTGGAATACAACGACCACACCAGCACCAGCGTCTTCGTGAAGTTCCCCGTCGTGGGCCAGCCCGGCACGTTCATCATCATCTGGACGACCACGCCGTGGACGCTGCCTGCGAATCTCGCGGTGGCTTACAATTCCACCTTCAGTTACTCGCAAGTCATGGCGAACGGCGAGACCTACATCGTCTCCACGATGCTGCTCGGCGCGGTCGCCGAGAAATGCAAGTGGGAGGGCTACCAGATCATCCGCTCGCTCGAAGGCTCGCAACTCGCCGGGCTGGAGTATCAGCATCCGTTCGTGAATCGCACGGGCAGGCTGCACGCGGGCGATCATTTCGTCACGAACGACACCGGCACCGGCTTCGTCCACATCGCGCCCGGGCACGGTCTCGACGACTACAATCTCGGCCGCCAGCTCGGTCTGCCGATTTACTCGCCCGTGGATGATGACGGCAAATTGGCCACGAACAGCGACCTGCCGCTCGACCAGCAATTCGGCACGGAACTGATCGGCAAATCCATTCTCGAAAAGGGCGACGGCAAGAGCGAAGCGAACGAAGCCGTGCTCGCCATCCTGCGCACCGGCAACCGCCTCGTTCACGCCGAGGACTACAAGCACAGCTACCCGTTCTGCTGGCGCAGCAAGACGCCGGTGATTTTCCGCGCGATGGATCAGTGGTTCATCCGCATTGATCACAATCAATTCCGCCAGACCGCGCTCGCCGAGATTGATCGCGTCGCGTGGATTCCCGACTGGGGCGTGAATCGCATCAAAGGCGCCGTGCAGACGCGCCCCGACTGGTGCATCTCGCGCCAGCGCACCTGGGGTGTGCCCATCCCGGCGTTCTACGATGCGAAGGGCGAACCGATTCTCAACGCCGACATCGTGCGGAATGTCGCTGCGCTCATCGAGCAGCACGGCTCCAACGTGTGGTTCGAGAAAACCGCCGCTGAACTCTGGGCGCTCGTTAAGCCGAAGAACTGGAGCGGCGCCGAAGCCGTGGCCAAGTCGCAGGACACGCTCGACGTGTGGATTGATTCCGGTTCGTCATCGCGCGCCGTCATCGCGCGCCGCCCGGAGATTTCTGGCAAGGACAAGCCCTTCCAAGCTGACCTCTACCTCGAAGGTTCCGACCAGCATCGCGGCTGGTTCCAGTCATCGTTGTTGCTCTCGCTCGCGGGCAACGGGGCCGCGCCTTACAAGACCGTGCTCACGCATGGCTTCATGGTTGATGAAGACCGCGAGAAGATTTCCAAGAGCAAGCAAGGCACCGGCGCTTACCTCAAGCCGCAGACCGCCGAGCAGTACATCAAGGACTACGGCGTGGACGTGATTCGCCTCTGGGTCGCCTCGCAGGATTATCGCAACGACATCGTGGTTAGCGAAGAGCGGTTGAAGAAAGTTTCTGAGACCTACCGCGGCATCCGCAACGCGCTACGCTACCAGCTCTCGAACCTTTACGACTTCCATCCTTCGCACAATGCGGTGGCGGACAAAGACCTGACCGGACTCGACCGCTGGATTCTGAACGAGTTTGCCAAGCTCGAACGCGACGTGCTCGCGGCCTACGACAAATACGAGTTCCACGTCGTCTATCAGCGCGTGAGCCAGTTCGTGGCCGTGGAATTGTCCTCGCAGTATCACGACCTCGTGAAGGACCGGCTCTACACCGACCCAGCGAATTCTCCGCGCCGCCGCTCGACGCAGACGGCGCTTTGCCATCTCGTCACCGGACTCTCGCGCCTGCTCGCGCCGATCATTGTCTTCACGGCGGATGAGGCATGGGAGTTCGTGCCGGGCATGGGCGACTCGGTGCATCTGGAAGAGTTCGTGGCCTCACGCGTGATGCTTTCTGCCGAGGACGAAAAGGATTGGAAGGAACTGTTCGACTTGCGCGTGCGCGTGCTGCCGGAACTGGAGAAGGCGCGGCAATCGAAGCTCATCGGCAAGTCGCTCGAAGCGAAAGTGACGTTGAGCGGAACCGCCGATCAACTCGCATCCGCCCGCCGCCACGCCGATATCTTCCGCGAACTGCTGAACGTTTCGCAGCTTCAATTCGGCCCTGACGCTGCTGAACTTCGCGCCGAGATCACCAAGGCCGACGGCACCAAATGCGACCGCTGCTGGCACTTTGAAACCGACGTGGGGCATTACCCCGAGCACCCGACCATTTGCTCCCGCTGCGTGGAAGCGGTGAAGCAAGCCAGTTGAGGCGGAG
>JANNGC010000361.1:0-3562 GCA_031380445.1 Pedosphaera sp. | reverse complement strand
TACTACCAATGGCTCAAGGGCGGAGTGGTCATCGCGGGTGCGACCAACCCCATCCTCGCTTTGTCCAGCATCCAGTTGTCGGATGCCACGAACTATTCCGCCCGGGTCACGAACTCCTTCAGCAGCGCGCTCAGTTCCAATGCGTTGCTGACCGTGACGGGCGGCCCGTCCTGCGTCTATCTCCAGACGACCAACCGTCTGTTCTACTCGCGCAGCGGCACCAACTTGGTGCTCACCTGGACTAATCCGGCGACCAACACCTGCAACGACATCGGTGTGCAGACGCTGCAAGGGGCCTTCTACCTGAGCAACTCGCCGGCCACCGCCGTCTGGTCAGACCTCACCACGACCAGCCCGTACCTGGCTCCGATTCCGACCAACAAGGTGCCGGTCCAGGGTGGCGCGCGCTACTACCGGCTGAGGCTCTGAACCTTGGTTTCTAATTCACGAAAGGCCGGGCGCAAGCCCGGCCTTTTGTTTGCCTGCGTGACCCTCGCACACCTTGCGTGAAACTCACTCAAGAGAGGGCAGCCGGGGGCGACAATGGCCTGCAATTGCTGGTTGTTCTTCATGGCACTGGCAGTGCTATGAAATTTTGAAAGCTGTTGACAGCGACGCGTGAAAACATAAAGTGCGCGGGCTGTTACCCAAACAATTGTAGAAAATTATGACACAAATCCGTAAATCCAAGTCGGCGGGCTTCACGCTCATTGAGTTGCTCGTCGTGATCGCCATCATCGCCATTCTCGCCAGCTTGCTGCTGCCCGCACTCGCGCGCGCCAAGGCCAAGGCCCAGCGCATCAGTTGCGTGAACAATTTGAAGCAGGCCGGTCTCTCGTTTCGTTTGTTTTCCAACGACCACGAAGACAAGTTCCCCTTCGACACCACGGTGGCCAATGGCGGTACCGACGCGGGCGGCGGCAACAAAGGCACCGCAGTGGACGTTTACCGCTCCATGTCGAATGAACTGGTCACGCCCAAGGTTCTCGTCTGCAACAGCGATGGCAACAAAACCAAGGAAACCGACTTCCTCAACACCGCGACCAGCTTTGGTCGCCAAGCCCAAGATAACCGCGGCCTGAGCTACTTCGTCGGCTGGGATGCCGCCGAGGACAAGCCCCAGACCATTCTCTCCGGTGACCGCAATATTGTGGGCGGCTCTCCGACGATTATGGATCGCAACACCACGGGCAACACCACGGATTCTTGGGGCACGGCCGCCACGCCTTCCGTGGCCGGCTCCGGCATCCATAACAAGGCGGGAAATCTCGGCTTGGGTGATGGCAGCGTGCAGCAGGTCACGGACAAAGGACTGCAACGCCAGATTGACAGCCATGTTGAATCGGCTGGTCGCATGCGTTTGATCTATCCCTGATTGCGGAATTCTTTTTTGAATCAAGGCGCCCGCAAGGGCGCCTTTTTTATTCCCCATTTTTTCGAAAAATATTTCTGAGTTTTTCCGGGACGGCAATTGACAAGGTTCGTATGTCCCCGCAGTATTTCTCCCGAAACCCAACACATTTGTTATGACCGAACAACGACAACGGAAACTCGCCTTCACGCTCATCGAATTGCTGGTCGTGATCGCGATCATCGCGATTCTCGCCAGCTTGCTGCTGCCCGCGCTCGCCAAGGCCAAGGCCAAGTCCCAGCGCATCAGTTGCATCAACAACCTCAAGCAGATGGGCCTCGCCACGCTCATCTGGGTCAATGACAGCGACCGCAACAACGTCCACTGGCGTGTGCTGGATGTGGACGGCGGGCTGCGCCCTTCCACCGGCACTCGCGCGGCCAATGCGTGGTCGGATTTCATCTTCCTCTCGAACGAACTGGTCACGCCGAAAATTCTTACCTGCGCCTCGCACAAGAAGGTATTGCAGGCGAGCGACTGGCCGCAGTTGATCAATCCCACTTATCGTAACAACGCCGTCAGTTTCGCGCTCAACTTGGACGCGGGCTACGCCGGCGGCGCCCTGTCGTTTGAACAGTCGCAGCAGCACATTCTTTACAATGACAAGAACTTGAATTTCAACCCGGCCGCCGCCGGTTGCTCGGCCGGAGTCAACAACGGCCTGCTCGTGAGCGGCACGGCGGCTGGTGCCCTGAATCATCGCTGGACCAATTCCATTCACGGCAACAATGCGGGCAACTTGGTGACCATGGACGGCAGCACACACCAGACGACCACGGTGTCCATGCAGGAGTTCCTCCGGCATGGGGATGACAACGGTTCGCTGCATTATCTCCGGCCCACCGGTCCGGATTGAGATCGGTTCCTTTATCTCAGGCGCTCCTGTTCAGGAGCGCCTTTTTTGTTGGGCGGATGGAACGGGCTTTGGCCAACCGATGCAGCCACGGAACACTTGTCTGATGATCAGGCGTTCAGCAGTCCGCGCATCTCGCCCAGCAGGCGGGGGACGGCGGTGTAGGGGTCTTCGGTGGCTTCGTATTCGAGGGTGACCCAGCCTTGGTAGTTCGCCGCGCGCAGGATGGTGGCGATGCGTTTGAGGTCGGAGGGCTGCTTGTCTTTCGCGCCGGCGGGCTGGAGTTCGGATTTCCATTGCACGTTCACGGCGTGGGGGGCGCAGCGGGCGAAGTCGTGCATGGGATCGGCGGTGTGGAAATTTCCCGAGTCGAGGTTCACGCCGACCCAGGGGGACTGGACGGCGCGCATGATTTCCAAAAGGTCGTCGGCGTTGGTGATGATGCCGCCGTGGTTTTCCACGCCGAGCGTGATGCCTTTCTTCCCGGCGTAGTCGCCGCATTCTTCGAGGGCGGCGATGCAGAGTTTTTTCGCCTCGGCCTTGGTGGAGCCGCGCTGGACTTCGCCGGCGAAGATGCGGACGTGCGGAGCGCCGAGCACGGCGGCGTGGTCAATCCATTCCTTGACCAGTTTGATTTCCGCGTCGCGCTTCGGTCCGGGCGGGTGGGTGAAGGTGTTACCCACGGCGGTGCCGCTGAAGGGGACGCCGCGCCGGAAGGCGTGGCGTTTCAACTGGAGGAGAAATTCCCCGGTCAGCTTCGCGGGAAAGTAGTAGCTCGTGATCTCCGCCGCACAGTCGTGCGCCGCGCAATAGTCAATGAACCCCAGCATGTCGATCCGCTTGGCCGGGTCGGTCTTGGGGTCGGTGCCTTTGCCTTCCTGGAAGTATTGGCGGAAGGAGTAGGCAGCGAGACCGAGCATCAGTTTCGGCTTCGTGCGCGGGAAGGGTTCCACGGCCAGCGCACCGGGGGCGAGGGTGGCGGCGGTGGAGAGCAAGGCGGTGCGGGTGAGAAAGGCGCGACGGTTGATGGGATGCATGACGGGAGTTTGCACCGGGAGGGTGGGGGAATGCAGGTGAAAAATGAGCGGTGTGACTGATGACCTTGGGAACTTGGGTGGGGGAAACTTTGAACTTTGAACTCTGAACAGTTGAACTTTGAACGGGGAAGCCGCGAGCGCCCTGAGCCTGACTCGATTTCGTGGACAGGTGGGGGCAGCGGCTGGGACAAGAAAGACCAAGCCGATGGAAACGAAAACGAAACGACGGACCTTTGATGAAGCGTTCAAACGGGAGGCCGT
>JANNGC010000343.1:0-9800 GCA_031380445.1 Pedosphaera sp. | reverse complement strand
GGCCGTGAGCGTGGACTGCCTCAAGTCCTCGTGAATGAGCGTGCCGTTCGCCTCGAGCACGTCCTTCGCCGCCGCCCAGGTCGTGAGCACAGGCCGCTCATAGACGCGGATGATTTTGTCCTTGGTCAGCGGGTTGCCCGCCATCTTGCGGTTGTCCACAGTGCTCACGCAGCCGACGACGAGCAGGGCCAGCGTGCAAACGGTCAAAGTCCAGAAAGAGTTTTTTCTCATGCGCGGCGATGCAAACAGAACGGCGCGCAGCGTCAAGCTCCGAGCCGGGTTCGTTGTTCAGGAATTATTCACCACCCCTCAGGAGCGCGGGCTTTCCAGCCCGCAGCAACGCACCAGTTCAGGAAGTCTTCATTTCAAACGAGCGCGTCCGACCGTCTCACGTTGCTGCGGGTTGGAAAGCCCGCGCTCCGGGGGGCGGTGAATAATTCCTGAACAACGAACCCGGCTGGAAGCTTGACGCTGCGCGCCGTTCTGTTTGCATCGCCGCGCATGAGAAAAAACTCTTTCTGGCTTTTGACAATTTGCACGCTGGCCCTGCTCGTCGCCGGCTGCGTGCGGACCGTGGACAACCGCAAGATGGCGGGCAACCCGTTGACCAAGGACAAAATCGTCCGCGTCTATGAGCGGCCCGTGCTCACGACCTGGGTGGCGGCGAAGGACGTGCTCGCGGCGAACGGCACGATCATTCACGAGGACGTGATGCAGTCCACGCTCACGGCCAAGGTGGACACGCGCACCGTGCTTGTGAAGGTCGAGGCCGTGGACGCGAAGATGTCGCGCGTGACCACGCAGGTCCGCACGAAGATGAGAAATTCCGACCTCGATCTCGCCGGCGAAATTGACAAGCAGATCGCCCTGCGCCTCGCCACCGGGCAGACGCCGATGGCTGCGCCGTCCAAGTAACGGCGAGTGATTCAAGACGGCGGCGACCAATCGCCGCCCGTTGCCACCGGCCATGCCTTTGCCGCAGACTCCGCGCGTGTTGAACACCACGGCGGAGAAACGCGCGCTCGTCCAGAAGATTGTCGCCCAGCTTCGGGCCGGGCTGGAGATGTATGCCAAGGCCGCGCGCACCGCGCACGCCGAGGCCACGCACGAGTCGAGCAAGGCCGAGAACAAATACGACACGCGCGGTCTGGAGGCGTCCTATCTCGCGCGCGGCCAGTCGAAGCAGGCGGCGGAAACGGTGCAGGCCATCGAGGAGTTCGAGGTGCTGTCGCTCCGCGCGTTCGCGGCCACGGATGAAATCGCGGTGGGTGCGTTCGTGGAATTGAAAGCGAAGCGCGGCAGCAACTTCTACTTCATCGGCCCGCGCGCGGGCGGCACCGAGGTGCTGCACGGCGAGGAAGAAGTGCTCGTCATTACGCCCTCCTCGCCGCTCGGCCAGCAGATCGTGGGGCGCAAGCAGGGGGACAAAGTGCAGTTGAACATCGCGGGCAGCGTCAGCGAATTTCGCATCGCCGCCGTCGCGTAAAATATTTTCCTATGGCCAAGACCAGTCACATCGAACTTTCGCGCGAGGTCCGCATTCCGATTCTTTACGAGGACCGTTCCATCCTCGCCATTGATAAGCCGGCGGGCTGGATGCTCGTGCCGCTCTCGTGGCAGAACACGAGCTGGAATCTCCAGGCCGCACTGATGTCGTCCATCGTGGCCGGGCATTTCTGGGCGCGCTCGCGGAACATCAAATATCTGAAATACATCCACCGCCTCGACGCGGAGACCACGGGCATCATGCTCTTCGCGAAAAGCCAGGGCGCGTTGCACGCCTTCGAGGAGATGTTTGAGTCGCGGCGCATGGAGAAAGTTTACCTCGCCGTCGTGGATCGCGAGCCGAAGGAGAAGGAGTGGACGTGTCAGTTGAGCCTCGGGCCCGACCCGCAAAACATCGGGCGCATCGTCGTGGATCCCGAGGGCAAGCCGACGGAGACGGCGTTCCGCGTGCTCGCCAGTTCGCACGGGCGGCATCTGATCGAGGCACGGCCGTACACGGGGCGCACGCATCAGATTCGCGTGCATCTCGCGCAGTCAGGCTGTCCGATCATCGGAGATGAACTGTATGGCGAGGACGCGGACGACATGGCGTTGCGCGCGGTGGGGCTGGCCTTTCGCGATCCGTTCACGCGCAAACCAATTTTTATTCGCGCGCCGGTGGAGGAGTTTTTGAAGCCGTACGGAATTTCCGGGGCGAACTACCGCGTGCGTTTCGAGTCGCTGCCGCCGCCCCCGCCGAAAGCCGCGCGTCGGAAGGATTGAAAACCTGCGCTGGTCTCGGCGGCACGTTCCAATCTCGCCTGGGCAATATGGACTGCGGTGGCAGAGCGAAGCGGCGACACCGCTTTCGCACGCGCGGTATGTGCTGGTATTAAGTGGCGTTCTCTTCCGCTCGAAAGCGCCGCCCCCGCTTCGCTCTGCCGGCGCAGTCCATAGAAAACGCCGTCCCGCCGCCTTCATTGTTGCCGGACAGGCGGACGCGCCAGACGAGTTCGACCTGGGCGGTGTCGCACACGCGGAGTTGAGATGCTCCACGAAGCAGTTGCGCGGCGTTTCCGTTTGCGCGATAACCGCGCCCACATTCAACCAAGGAAAATTATGAACCAGAGCATCAAGACCATTCTCACCACGGCCGTCCTCGCGGGCGCCTTCATTCTCACCGGCTGTCAGTCCGGCTCGCCGCACAGCGGACGGCACGCGCGGGCGGAACTGAATCCCACGGCGAACAACAAAGTGCAGGGCACGGTGGATTTCTTCGAGACGGCGAAAGGTGTGCGCGTCGTTGCCAAAGTCAGCGGGCTCACGCCGGGGCTGCACGGGTTTCACATTCACGAAGTGGGCGACTGCTCAGCTCCCGACGCCATGTCCGCGAAAGGCCACTTCAATCCCGGCGGCATGAAGCACGGCGGGCCGACGGACGCGATGCGCCATGCGGGTGACTTCGGCAACATCACGGCGGACGCGGCGGGGAACGCCACCTACGAAGCCATCGACGCGCACATCATGTTCGACGGCCCGAACTCGATCATCGGGCGCGGCGTGATTGTCCACGCGAACGCGGATGATCTCTCCGGCCAGCCGGCGGGTAACGCCGGCCCGCGCGTGGCGTGCGGAGTGATTCTGAAGCACTGAACGGAGCGCGGACCGCCGAGTCCGCGTGTTCAGCCACGGAAGATACGGAAAAGGCACGAGGCAGGAATTGTTCGGAAAAATTTTGCGCGGATAGTTTCCTTTCCGTGATTCCTGTCCATCAACGCGCGGACTCGGCGGTCCGCGCTCCGCTCTTGGAAAATTTTCGCGCGTCCTATTGATTTGCAGAACTCGACGCCTATAGTCGCCCCGATTTGACCAAGCAACATGAGTGATACTGCCGCGTCCGGCGCTCCGTGGAACATCGATTCCGCGCGCAACCTCTACAACATCCACCGCTGGGGCTCGAAATACTTCGACATCAATGAAGCCGGTCACGTCGTGGCCACGCCGCTCCAGGAAGCCGGCACGGCCGTGGACATCACCGACGTGATCGAGGAGGCGAAAAGCCGCGGGCTGCGCTTCCCGCTGCTCATCCGCTTTCAGGACATTCTCCGCCATCGCGTCGAGTCGTTGAACAACGCGTTTCGCAATTCGATCAAGGAGTTCAATTACCAGGGCGAGTATCGCGGCGTGTTTCCGATCAAGGTGAACCAGCTTCGCGAGGTGGTGGAAGAAATTCTCGAAGCGGGCAAGCCGTTCAACTTCGGACTGGAAGTCGGCAGCAAGCCGGAACTCTTCGCCGGTCTCGCGCTGCAACAGCAGATGGGCGGGCTGATCATCTGCAACGGCTACAAGGACGCGGGCTTCATCAAGATGGCGCTGCTCGGCATCAAGCTCGGCAAGCGCGTGATCATGGTCGTGGAGAAGCTCGAAGAGTTGAAACAGATCATCGCCATCTCGAAACAGATTGGCGTGGAGCCGTTGATTGGCATTCGCGCGCGGCTCCTCAGCAAGGGCGCGGGCAAGTGGGCCGAGAGCGGCGGCGAGAATGCGAAGTTTGGTTTGAGCACGGCGGAGTTGCTCGCCGCGACGGAACTGCTCACGCGCGAAGGTCTCGGGCATTGCTTCAAGCTGTTGCACTTCCACATCGGCTCGCAGGTGCCGGACATTCTCACCGTGAAGAAGGCAGTGCAGGAGGCCGCGCGCTTCTACGCCAAGCTGCGCAAGATGGGTTTTAATTTGGAGTTCATGGACGTGGGCGGCGGTCTCGGCGTGGACTACGACGGCTCGCGTTCGGCGTTCGAAAGTTCCATCAACTACTCGTTGCAGGAATACACGAACGACATCGTTTATTATATCGCTGACGTGTGCAACGCCGAGGGCGTGCCGCATCCGAACATCGTCAGCGAGAGCGGACGCGCCATCGTCGCGCACCACAGCGTGCTGATCGTGGAGGTGTTTGGGAACATCGAGAAATCGCCTCCCGGCATCAGTTTCGAGTATGGCGACAAGGAAATTCCCATCGTCCGCGAACTGCTCGACATGCGGAAAAACCTCGCGAAGCTGAACAAGCTCGAAGCCTTTCACGACGCGCAGGAGCGTCGCGAGGACGCGCACCAGATGTTTACGCTCGGCCTGATGGAACTGCCGGACAAGGCGAAGATCGAATGTCTCTACTGGGAAATTTCCAAGGCGGTCGTCGAAAGTTTCAAAGGCCAGGCCTACATCCCGGAGGAAATTCGCAAGCTCGAAGACAGCCTCGGCGATCAATACCTCTGCAACTTCTCCGTGTTCCAGTCGCTGCTCGATCACTGGGCGCTCGGACAGCTTTTCCCGATCATGCCCATCAGCCGGTTGAACGAACGGCCTACGCGTGAGGGCACGCTGGTGGACATCACTTGCGACTCCGACGGGCAGATCAACAAGTTCATTGATCTCCGTGACGTGCGCGACACGCTGCCGATGCACGAACTGCGGCAGACCGCGAACGGCCAGGAGCCTTACCACCTCGGCTTCTTCCTCATGGGCGCCTACCAGGACATCATGGGCGACCTGCACAACCTTTTTGGCCGCGTGAATGAGATGCACGTCTTCCTCGACCCGGACGAGGCGGCGGGCTATTACATTGAGGAGATCATCGAGGGGAACACCATCGTGCAGTGCCTGACTGCGGTGCAGTACGATGAAAAGGATTTGGCGCGGCAGTTGAAGGCGCAGATTGACGACGCCATCAAAGGTGATCGGATGAAGCCATCGGAAGGAATGCGGTGGCTGGACGATTATGAACGCGGCCTCCGCGAATACACCTATCTCACGTTCTAGCGAGGCCGGGATGCCGGAGCCGGAACGTCATGTCGTGCTGTTGTCGTCGCTGCGCGGACTCGTGCGTGGATTGTCGTGCCTCTTCTGGGGACTGCCCGCCGCGCTGGTCATCGCGGTGCAGACGACGCGCGGCGACTGGTTGAAACCCTCCAGCCTCGCTTCTGACACCGTCACGCTGGTGCTGGGCGTTGCGCCGGTATTGCTCGCCATGCTGCTGCTGCTCTACGGCGTGTGGATGATGGGGAATTTCCAAACGCAGGAGCGCATCTGGATGTCCGCGCTGCATCGCGCCCGCTTCGTCGCTACCATCAACGTCGGACTGGCGCCGTTTCTTTTTTTCTGGAGCAAGGTTTCCGCGCACTGGTTCTTCAACGTGACGGTCGGGCTGATGGTGCTCTCGATGCTGGCGTTCCTCTATCTGCTGAACAGTGTGCTCGCGCGGCTCGCGGCGATGCTGCCGGATGAAACCTTGCGCGGCGAAACGCAGGTCTTCACGCGGCTGAACCAGATCATCCTGCTCGTGCTTACGGCGTCCGCGCCGTTCTATTTTCTCGTGCGCGGCGCGGAGACGTTGCCGCGCATCCTCGTGGATTTCATGCTGCTGCTGGATCGCGTGGGCGAACTGTTGCCGCTGATGTCGCTGCTCATCTTCGTGCTGCTGCCCGTGGCCATGACGATGGCGCTGCTGTGGAAGACGAAGGAAGTGATCATGACCAGCGTGTTTTCCAGCGCGGGCGAGCCGCCCGCGCGGTGAGGTTTCTAGGGTGGAGGCGCGTCGGGCGCGCGGGCGGAAACATCAAACTTCAAACTTCAAATAAGCTTCAAACACCAAGCTGCAACAGGCCGCGTCAGCCTGGTGCGTCTTGGAAAGCTCGGAGATGGATTTGCGGTTTGGTGTTTCTCTGATGTTTGGAGCTTGGTGTTTGATGTTTGTCCCTCCCGCCCCGATGCTGCGCGCGCAAAAATTGCGTATGCCAAAAGTCACCGTGTTGCCCGCGAATGTTTCCGCCGAAGTCGAGCCGGGCGAACTCCTGCTCGACGCCGGCGAAAAGGCCGGCGTGGAAATGGAGGCCGGCTGTTTCAACTGCTCCTGCGGAACGTGCGTGGTGCAAGTGGTGAGCGGCATGGAGAATCTCGCCGAACCGACGCCTGAAGAACTCGACGTGCTGGACGCCTGGAACAAAGACCCGGAGACGCACCGCCTGACCTGCTGCGTGAAGATTGAAAAGGGCGAAGTCGTGATCAAGGCGGGGCACTGATCAAACCGGATGGAGCGCGGCCTTTAGGCCGCTTCAACGTGAATGAAGCATTGGCATTCGAGAACGTCCGGTCGTGCGAACATTGAAGCGGCGTGAACGCCGCGTTTCTGCCGTCACCAACCCGCCGCGCCGCTGTCCGCCGCGCGCCGATCCGCGCCGGTTTCCAGTTTCCCCGCGCTATTCACCACGATGATTTCCGCCGCGCCTTGCACGCCCGACTCACTAAGCGTGTGACCGCGCTGGCGCAGAGCTTGAATCACCTCGCCGGCCCAAGACCCGCGCTCATACAGAATCCGATCCGGCAGCCATTGATGATGAAAGCGCGGCGCATCCACCGCCGCCTGCGCGGCCATTTCAAAATCCACCACGTTGAGCATCGTTAGCAGCACCGTGTTGATGATGGTGCGTCCGCCGGGACTGCCCGTGACCATGAGCAGTCGTCCGTCACGCACGACGATGGTGGGCGTCATGCTCGACAACATGCGCTGGCCGGGCGCGGCCAGATTGGGCGCAGTGCCGATGAGTCCGTTCGTAGTCGTGAGTCCGGGCGCGGCGTTGAAGTCGCCCATCTCGTTGTTCAGCAGGAACCCCGCGCCCGGCACGACGATGCCGGAGCCAAAAAATTCCTCCAACGTATAGGTGAGCGCGACCGCGTTGCGGTTGGAATCCACGACGGAGAGATGCGTTGTCTCCTTGCTCTCCGTCGGCCAGGCAAAGTTGGTCGGCGAAGAAACCGAGGCGCGGGCTGACGAAATGGTTTTGCGCAACGCCGCCGCGTGCTCCTTCGACGTGAGCCGCGTCACGGGCAAATCAGGATTGAAGTCCGGGTCGCCAAGAAACTGTGCGCGATCCGCGAAGGCGCGGCGCATCGCTTCCGAGATCAAATGAATGTTCGTCGCCGAGTTCGGCCCGGAGCCACGCAGGTCGTAGCCTTCCAAAATGTTCAGCATCTCGACCAGCGCCACGCCGCCGGAACTGGGCGGCGGCATGGAAATGATTTCACAGCCACGATACGTGCCGCGCACCGGCGTGCGCTTCACCGCGCGATAACTCTTCAAATCCGCGCGCGTGATGATGCCGCCGTGCGCCTGCATCTCCTTCTCGATCAACGCCGCCGTCGGGCCTTCGTAAAAACCTGCCGGGCCGTCGCCCGCGATCCGGCGTAGCGTTCGTGCCAGCTCCGGCTGGTGCAAAGTTTCGCCCGCTTCGTACGGTTCGCCGTTCTTCGTGAACTGCGCGCGCGAGGCCGGATGTTTCGCGAGCAATGGACGGGCGGATTTCAACGAGCGCGCCAGTCCGGCGCTGACGACGAATCCATCGCGCGCGAGTTGGATGGCGGGCTGCACCAGTTCCAGCCATGGCAGGCGGCCGTGTTCCTTCCACGCGAGATGCAGCCCCGCAACGGTGCCGGGCACGCCGACGGAGAGATGATGGTTGTGATGCAGATCGGAATCATATTTCCCGTCGCGCAAAAACATTTTTGCGTGCGCCGCCGCCGGTGCTTGCTCACGAAAGTCGTAGGCCACCGCCTCGCCTTGTGTCGGACGGAAGACCAGAAAGCCGCCGCCGCCGATGTTGCCCGCCGCCGGATGCGTGACCGCGAGCGCGAAGGCCGTGGCCACCGCCGCGTCCACCGCATTGCCGCCGCGCCGCAAAATGTCCGCGCCAACTTGCGCGGCGATTTTTTCCTGCGAAACGACGGCGGCCTGGGAGAAAACTTGCGGCTCCGCACTGCGTCCGTGCGGTGCAAAGAACACGGCCAGAACCACGGCGGACACCAGCAGCTTGGACAGAAATTTCACCTGAGCAGTAAGGCCGCAGAACCGGGCCGGCGCAACGCTGAATTGCTCGGTCGTACCTGGGAATCGTGTTGAGGCACCCTGTCCACAGGGTGCAACTCGCACCCGTTCCCGGGGCCGGACCGTGTTCACACCCCGTCCGTGTTTCCCCTTTTCTTCTCGTCGGCCCGGCGGCAGAGTGTCGCGCATTCCGGGAAAACGAACTGCGCTCAGGACACGCCTTTGTTTTCACACAAAAAAACTCAACGCCGTCAACGCCGCTCCGCCACCACGCGATGCCCAGCGAACCACCCCACGAATCCGCGCCTTTGCACTTGGAACAGCTCATCCGCCGCGCCGAGCGGGCGCGCGCCAGCGACATTCACCTCCAGATGTTCGGCAAGTCCGCGCAAGTTTCGCTGCGTCTCGACGGCATGATGTCGCCACCCGTGCCGTTGCCCGAGCCGCTGGCCGAGCGCGTCTTCGGGCGGATCAAGTTTCTCAGCAAGTTGAAGACGTATCAGGAATCGCTGCCGCAGGACGGGCGCATCGACAAAGGAGAGGTTGGCGCGACCAGCGACATCCGCGTGGCGACGTATCCGACGGTGACCGGCGAGAAGATCGTGCTGCGCTTTTTTACCGACACGGAGACGCCGACGATTGATGAACTGAAATTTCCCGCCGCCGCCGTGGCCGAGCTGGAAACATTTTTGCGCGGCAACTCCGGCCTGCTCCTGCTCACCGGCCCGGCGGGCAGCGGGAAGACGACGACGATTTACGCCTGCCTGCGCCGGCTCGCCGCGCTGGGCGGACGGCACATCATTACCATTGAAGACCCGGTGGAGCAGATCGTGCCCGGCATCATGCAGACGGAAGTGTGCGAGGTGCGCGGACTGACTTTCGCGAAGGCCGCGCGGCACTTGCTGCGGCAAGACCCGCAGGTGCTCGTCATCGGCGAGGTGCGCGACGATGAGACCGCGAACATCGTGGTGCGCGCCGCGCTCACGGGGCATCTCGTCATCTCCACGTTGCACGCCGGTTCATGCAGCGGCGTGATCGAGCGGCTGCAAACGATGTGCGCCGATACTTACGCCGTCGCGTCGTCGGTGGAATTGATTTTGAACCAGCGGCTCGTGCGTCGCGTGTGCGCGCAGTGCGGTGGCCGGGTGGAACGCCTCGCGCTGCGAGGCGAGTCTGTCCCTACCGACACCGTTCGCAGCGCGAACGGTTCCACCTGCGAAGTTTGTTTCGGCACCGGCTATCACGGACGCGTGCCGGTTCTGGAATGGCTGCGTCTTGATGCCGCTCAACGAGAACAGTTTCGCGCCCACGGCCTCTCCGCGCTCCAGCCCAAACAGCCCATTCGCGACGCCGCGCGCGAACTGGTGCGAAGCGACGTCACCGACGCCGCCGAGTTTGAAAGGCTCTTTTCCCGATGGACCACGAACAACTTTCCTTCTTC